>DFWB01000056.1 GCA_002380675.1 Akkermansiaceae bacterium UBA4145 | reverse complement strand
TGTGTAAATTTGCCAATACTTTTTTATAAAAATTCACACACGCAGCACCCTGATAATCCTTAACTTCCTAACTATTAGCTTTTTAAATCATTTGTAGATTATCCTTATTTTTTGATATTTTCTCACAGGTGAAGGATTCGCCCCCTCCCCCCAGACCCACCCCGAACTAGGATTTGAGAGCATTGACCCGGCTCCTCACCCTACTAAAATGGTGCCCATGACACTGCAAACAGGCGACTCAGCGCCGGACTTTACCCTCACCTCCCTAGGACAAGATGGACCAGAGCTCGTGACGCTTTCCCAGATTACTTCCGGCAAAAATACCCTTTTACTGTTTTTCCCCATGGCCTTCACCGGGGGCTGCACGACTGAAATGTGCGACGTCTCTGCCAGCCTTGACCGCTACACGGAATTGGGCGCCCAAGTTTTCGGTGTGAGCGGTGATAATCCATTCGCTCAGGCAGCTTGGGCAGAAAAGGAAGGCATCACCGTTCCCCTTTTGAGCGACTATGAACATCAGGTCGCGCAACAGTGGGGTGTCGCATATGACAGCTTCCTTCCGGACAAGAACCTGACCATGGGAGGTGTGACAAAACGGTCAGCCTTCGTCATCGATGGAGAAGGCGTGATTCGTTACGCAGAGGTCAATGACAACCCGGGGCAGAACCCCGACTTTGAAGCCATCCAGTCGATCCTCGCGGGCCTCAGCTGACACAACCACTTTAGTCCGGCGGCCGCCAGAAGAGCAGGAGCTCCTGACCCACCCTATTCCACCGAAATCGGAGGCACCTCTGGCTCGGGAGCAACGAAAGATTCATCTCCACCGGGCAGCTGGGGAAAGGACGCCGCCGGGGCTTCCCCCGCCCCCTCTGGGAGCTCCCCCACAGGAGCCTGGTTTTCATTCACAATCACGCCTCTGGAAGCTGAGCTATCGCTTATCATGATCGTTGGAACAAATCCAATCTCGCCCTCCGCTGTCTCCACCCTCAGATAGGATCCCCGCTCTCCAATGACTTTCAAAGGGGTCCCCAGGGCGAGTTGTCGACCCGCCTGAGTGTCAGTATCTGGAAAACCTATAAAGAGCCCTGCATTAGCATCGGTTACCTCCACATAGCTCCCCGGGGCATATTTCGGCTCGCTCAGAAGGTCTACCCCCCTGCGCTGACTCCCCGGGGAATCCAGTGGGTTACTCAACCCGTCGTAACCACCTGACGTTGGCAGTCCTCCGCAGGAGGAGACAAGCAAAACTAGGGCCCAGCCAATCGAGAGTCGGATTATAAAGCTCACATTCAGATTCTGCCTCCACCTCAACGCTGGTCAATGGCATTCCCTTTCCCTACCTCGCTTCCACTACAGCAAGAAAAGCAGGCTCTTTCTCATGATTCTCGCCAATCTGGGATACGGAGCATCTTTCCACCTCACTTTTACTCACAAAAAACGACCGTTCACTTTCCTTCAATCGTGCCTATCCTCCGTTGTGAGAAATCTTCGATCCATTTTACTCACCGGGGGAGCCGGGTTCATCGGATCAGCTCTTGCGCGGCATCTTATGCGAACAGAGGAACTCGAACGTCTCGTTGTTGTCGACAAACTCAGCTCCGGGGGCCGGCGAGGCAATCTGATAGGTCCTGATCAGGATCCCCGGTTTGTTTTCGTAGAGGGAGATATCCACGACCCTGACCTGATTCCCGGCCTTCTGCAGGACCACAAGGTAACCGGTGTATTTAACCTCGCCGCAGATACCGATTCCGAAACTTCGCAGTCTTCCACTGTTGACCTCGCAGTAGCGAATGTTCTCGGGACTGCACGCGTCCTCGATCAATGCTCCGCTGCCGGAGTTCCCCTGCTGCAATGCTCCACGAGTAAAGTCTATGGGACAGTCTCCCCCCCCGGGCGCTCAGTGGAAATTAATCCTCTCAAACCCCTTGCACCCACCGCCGCGTGCAAGGCCTCTGCCGATCTCCTTTGCCTCGCAGCTGCGCATGATCGCAAACAAGACGTCGTCATAACGCGCGGTTCAGATACTTACGGTCCGCGTCAGGATTCCCGCAAAATGATCCCAAGGTGGACTCGGGCCGCCTTTCGTGAGCAACCACTCGCAATTGAGGGCGAGGGAACCCAAATCAGGGACTGGATTCATGTCGATGATCATTGCCACGGAATGATCGCCGCTTTTCGACGAGGGCACTCAGGCTCGGTCTACCTCCTTGGAGGGCAGTGTGAACGCACGGACATTGGTATCGCTCGAAGTATCCTGGAGACTCTGGAAAAGCCTTCGTCGTTGATCTCACTTCAGCCCGAAGTTGAAACAAACGCGGCGCCTGCCAGACGTTACGCGGTTGATTTCAGCAAGGCTCGCGCAGGACTGGACTGGCGACCAAAGGAGCGCTTTCGGACCAGCTTTCCCCTCGTAGTCAACGAGATTGCCGGCAACCTCCGGGGAAGCATTTCCGATTGAGCCCGCGCCAAGGAACGCTCAGCCAGCATAGACCTCGCCGAGCTCTTCTTCCACGAAGTCAATGTCTCGAGCAGGGACTCCAGCCCCTTCGCGGATACTGCGCAGGGTGCGCTGCGTTCCCCGACGAGTCTGTGGCCCCGCTACCTTGTCACGAACGGTATCCACGATCACCGGGGCGATCGCAGCGACTCCAAGAACCCCAAGGGCAAAGGCCACCGGACGACGTGCACTCCGGTGCATCATATCTCCTAAAAAAATTCCAGCCGCTACCCCGAGTGCGATCGGAGCACACTCAACGCTGGCGTCCACCAGGGCTTTAGCAGGATCCTGCTGTTTCTCATTCACTGCTGAATCGTAACTGATCCTCAGCAGGGGAAAACAAGAAATTCCTCACATCGCTGCTTTTAACAGGAGCCCCTATTCCTTCAATATCAGCCCAGATGTCTCATCCATATGCAATGATTCTAGCCGGCGGTAGCGGCACACGGTTCTGGCCACTAAGCCGAAACTCAAGGCCCAAGCAGCTCCTCGACCTGCTGGACTCCGGCACCCTCCTGAACCAGACAATCAATCGGCTGGAGGGCCTAATTCCCAAGGAAAACATCCTTATTCTGACCAATGCGGCCCAAGAGGAAGCGGTACGCCATCTGGCTTCTTCCCTACCCCCGGAAAATATCTTCGCAGAACCCGCACGGCGGGACACAGCGCCTGCTGTTGCTCTCGGCGTCGGGTTGGTCGCCGCCCGTGATCCAGAAGCGGCCATGATGATCCTGCCGTCCGACCAGCTGATCCTGGATACCGCCGCATTTCAATCGGTCATGAAAGACGCCATCGCGACAGCCTCCGAGGGTGGAGGCCTCGTCACGGTTGGGATCAAGCCTACCTGGCCCTGCCCATCCTACGGATACGTAGAACGAGGAGAGTCCGCAGTTTTGGACGGGCAAGAGCTGACTCATCACCCCCACGAGGTCACGCGCTTTCGTGAAAAGCCTGATGCCGCTCAGGCCGAAGAGTTTCTTGCCAGTGGTAATTTTGCCTGGAATGCCGGCATGTTCATCTGGTCGATTCCAACCGTGATGGCAGAACTTCAACGCCATGCCCCTGAGCTTGGTGAGTTTGCTAAAGAGCTCCAGGAGAGTCCCGACGTGAAGGCCACAATTACATCCCGGTTTCCTCATCTCACGCCAATTTCCATTGACTACGCCCTCTTGGAAAAGGCCTCAAGAGTCCTTAATATCGAAGCCTCCTTTGACTGGGACGACGTGGGATCGTGGATTTCTGTGGCCAAACATCTCAATACTGAGGGTGACGGCAACCAGACCAATTCACAGATTACGCCCATCGACAGCGCGAATAATATTGTCTTCAGCTCGCAAGATAAGCACGTCGCTCTCCTCGGGGTGGACAACCTGATCATCGTGCAAACCGATGATGCCATTCTAGTTGCCGACCGCGAACGTGCGGACGAAATTAAAAAGGTGGTTGGGCTGCTCCCGGAAAACCTGCTCTAGGCAAAGGCTCGAATTTCCTCTGAAGATGACTCCTCATCCGATTCTCGCTATCGACCACGGCCAGTCCCGCATCGGGATTGCTGCTACGGATGAGCTTGGAATTGCCTCTCATCCCGTTGAGACCATTCATATCAGCAGGACTGATCCCTTGAAAAGAATTCCAGAGATCGCCGCGCAACGGAATGTGTCGCTCATCATTCTCGGCCTTCCCCTGAGACTCGACGGCAGCGAGGGCGAGGCCGCCCAGCGGGTACGAAACTTTGGGAATGCGCTCACCGAGAAAATTCCCAACATTCGGCTGGAGTACAGCGACGAGCGGCTAACGACGACAACTGCCTCTGAGAAACTGCGGGAAGCCGGTAAAGACACCAGAGCCCAGCGTGATATTGTTGATCAGGTCGCTGCGCTGGAAATCCTGAACGGCTGGCTGGACGAAAATGAATGAGGGTGAGCAGGAGCGGCTTCTGAGGTTCAAGAATGCGTTTTTGATGGCGTCCGTATCCGCTCAGCGATAGTGAGATTGTATGCGGATCGTCGTTCTCCTGCTCCTCTTCCAACTCACCTCCCTCTTCCCTGCGGCAGCCCGGCCCAATATCCTCTTTCTTCTCGTCGATGACCTTCGACATGACACCTTTGGTTTCGCGGGGCATAAGATTTGTCGTACTCCTCACCTCGACCGTCTTGCCGCGGAAAGCCATGTGTTCAAGAACGCCTTTGTTACCACGGCGATCTGCATGGTAAGCCGAGCGAGCATCTTCACCGGTCAGTATGAGGCTCGTCATAAGATTCATGATTTCCGGACTGAGTTCACTGAAACTGCATGGGGCAAATCCTACCCTCAACTTCTGAAAACCGCTGGCTACCATACCGGATTCATCGGAAAATACGGGGTCGGAAACAAAATGGCCGAGGCACGCAAGACCTTTGATTTCTGGCGCGGCTTTGCCGGCCAGGGACGCTTTCTCGATCCGAAGCGCCCCAACAACCAGCACCTCACCTCTCTTCAGGGTGATCAATCCCTCGAATTCCTTCGCACCGTTCCGGCGGACAAGCCTTGGTGCCTGTCTGTCAGCTTCAAGGCTGTCCACTGTCAGGATGGGGCGAAACGACAGTTCCCCCCGGACGCACGCGACGAAAATATGTTCTCCGGAACGACGATCCCGGCGGCTCCGCTTTCGGATCCCGCGATCTTTCAGGCCCTCCATGAACCCCTGCAAACATCTGAATCCCGGCGACGCTGGGAAATTCGATTTTCTCCCAAGCTCTATCAGGAAACGGTCAAGGACTACTACCGACTCCTCTTTGGAGTGGACCGGGAAGTGGGTCGGATGAGGGAGGCCCTCAAGAAACACGGGATGGCCGAAAATACGGTGATCATCTTTACATCTGATCATGGGTTCTATCTCGGGGAGAGAGGTCTCGCTGGAAAATGGTTTGCCCACGAGGAATCGATCCGGATTCCCCTCGTTATTCACGATCCCCGAGATCAGGGAGCGAGGAAACAGCCTCTCGACGAACTCGCCCTTAATATCGATATGGCTCCTACCATTCTCTCCTATGCCGGCATACCCGCACCTGAAGAAATGCAGGGGCGAACTCTCTCACCTCTCCTCTCAGGCTCCTCCGAGGGGTGGCGGCGAGATTTTTTTTACGAACATCATTTCATCCCGAACCGGATTCCCGAATCAGAGGCAGTGCGCGGCCAGCGTTGGAAATACATTCATTGGTTGGCTCCAAAACCCGGGGTGGAAGAGCTCTACGATCTTCAGTCTGATCCCATGGAGCGCACGAATCTCGTGGAAAGCCCCTCTCATCACAAGAAGCTCCTCGAAATGAGGAAACGCTGGGAAGAGCTCAGGGAGAAAGCCAAATAAAATATCTACGCGCAGTGCAACAACTGCCGGATCCTTCCGGGGAATTCTGTCTCGTCCTGCTCTTCTCGCTCGATCTTAAAAATCTGTAATCCCGATTTTCCGGAT
>DFWB01000136.1 GCA_002380675.1 Akkermansiaceae bacterium UBA4145 | reverse complement strand
TCCAGGGTTTGTGTCGCCGGACCATTTTCCCAACGCAAGCCCGCAAGCGGCATCCCGTGTGCGCTTCCCCGGAAGAGAGACTGCAGCATTCGTGAGAGCTGCCGTGTCAAACGAGCCGCTGTCTCATACCTTGGCCGTGAACCCGACCCAGGTGTATCTGCCGACATCGCTGATGATGCACGAAAGTCCATTCCCAGCCCCTGAGCGCCCTCTCCTTCAGATGCAGAAAAAGACGCCCCATCGTCTGCGCGGGCGACAACAGGCGCCTCTACAGCCGGACGCACTTGCGCCGCCCCCGAGATTTCTGCCGGTATATTCAAAAGAGCTCCGTCTGCGACTCCCTCAGCTTGGAGCTCTCTCCGCAAAGACTCTGCGAATCTCCCTATGGATTCGGGTTGCGAAGACGCCGGTGTTGAAGCCCAGATATCCAGAAGGGACGAACCGAAAAGCTTGCTGTCCGAAAATTCATTCCTTGCGCTCACCTCTTTGGCCAGCCGCGGTACGAGTGGATTGGCAGCCACACCTGACTTGGCTGCTGCACGCGAAAGAACGCTGCGCAGCTTCTCCTTGTTCCATTCTCTCTCTGGAGGAGCCCCTTCCTGCTGGGACTCAGTCTCACCCTGAAGAATCGGTTCCTCTGAGCCGAGCTGAACCATGCTGGCGTCAAGAGCTTCCCGCTCTGAAACCGGGCCTTCCAGGAAGCCTCTCTCTTCGAGGCGCTGCCAGAAACCTGTACCCTGCGTGACCCCTTCGCGAAGCAATGTTGCGCCCTCAGGAGCGTCCAGAAGTTTATCGAAACCATCCAGAGTCCAGCCCGCAAGCTCGGCGCGTGCTCTGATGGACTCTGGGGCACTCGCGCTCCAATCTTGACCAAGACCCTTGAAAGGAATCTCGTTCCCTTGAGGCCTTAAACCAGAATCAGCAGTAGGGGTATCGGAAAGATCTTCGCTCCCACCTTGCAGCGAAAGAGGCAAACGACTGCCCAGGCTACGTCGGGCAATAATCTGATGCTCAACGGGTGCCTGCAAAGGCGCTTCTTCTCCGATGGAAACGCGGCTCTCCACGATTTCCTTCAAACTTGGTTCGCGCCGCGTAGGTTGAGTCGATCCTTCCAAAGGAGAGGATTCAACAAAAGCATCGAAAGCGGTCGGAACCACAAAGGAAAAATCTTCCGTAGCCAAACCCATTTCGGAAACAGTCGGATCAGAGGAGAGTCGCTCTCCAAGAGGGCTCAGAATCTCCGAAGCCATCATACGATCAACTCGGGCTTCCGACATCTTGGAAATTGAAGATATACCACTCGTTTTCAGACCTGCCGCGCCCCTGGCTTCTGCCATGCCTACTGCCAAAGCAGGAGCCGCGCTCGCGGGTATAAAAACATCCTGAACAGGAACAAAGCCCGCTTTAACATCTTCTGCTGACACAGCCATCGGGGAAAGGGGAACCACCGGGCGGAGCCCCATGGACGTGCGCGCGATTCTCTCTCCACTTGCGCCTTGCTCTCCAGGAGACAAAGCGATGGGCTCAAAGCTCTCAGCTACCGCGACCTCAGCTGCCGCAACCGGCCCCACGAATGACTGAACTGGGGTGCCTGAACCATCTACACTCACGGGCTGAGACAGAATCGCGCTGGGAGAACCCTGCTCACTTTGAGCAATCTCTTGCTGCGGCGAGAGTCTCGCCGCTGTTATGGGAGACCCAAGCGCAGAAGTTTTAGCGGCTTCTCGAGAAAGCCCCGCACTCCGCACCAAATCCTTCATTGACCAGCTTTTCTTGACTGGAGCAGCAGGTTTTTGTGCGGGAGGTTGAAACAGAGACTCCGAAACCGCTCTTCCCGCGGACGCTGAAGCCTCAGGTCCCTGAGCGCTCTCAGCGCCAATGAAGGACTCTTCTTGTCCAGGCTCCACGAGCGCCATATCCAGATTCAGATCCGGCTCCATAAGCAATGGGCTTCGCAGAGGCCGAAAATCAAGGGTTTGAGTCAAGGATTGCTCTTGTGTCTCGAACAGCCTGGACTTGAGCCCCTCGACTGTATCAAGAGCACCGCTCAACGCGGGCATCCCCTGAGGCTTCAACCGAATATCATCAATGCGGTGTCCCTCAGTCACCGGGCGAGGCGAACCCGATCGTTGCGTCGGTCCCCACGTGGATGAAGGCTGCTCAAAAGGCATCTCCGCCGTCTGCAATGGATCCGCACCCAGGGCGATATTCTCGAATTCAAAAACCTCTGGCTGACTCGTGCGACTCAATGACTGCGCGGCTTCCACCATTTCGATGGCTCGCTCCAAAATCGGCGAGAGGCCCATATCCGCTGAAGTCGCCATGGCCTCCGGATAAGGACTACTGACAATCGGCTTCCGGGCCCTCATAGCAGGCTTCATCGGTGTTGGCCGGCGAACTGGACTCGGGCGAACTGTAGTCGGGCGAGCAGGACTCTTCGCCCTGCGCGTGTCCCTGCTAACAGGTCCACTTCGACGACGGCCCTGATCGGATTGCGCGGGATGCCTTACCAGCTCCTTCTCGAAAGAAAGGTCGCCCTCAGGGCTCAAGGTCGCTTGTCTCCGGATATCCTGCCCAAATAACGAACGTTTCTTACTGGCTTCCTGATAGACGAGTTCGTCTACAAAGCCCTCTTCCACCACGTCCCAATCTTCCGCATTGGTGAAGACCAGACCTTCAAAATCAAAGAAGGAATACCCAGACATCATATCGATGGGACTTACGGCTTGCGCGAGCCGACTCAGCGCTCTCTGATTTTGAGACTCGAAATAACTCAGCGCCAATCGCTCTTCCGTCTCGTATTTCGCGCCCAACTGATCCGCCAATGGCGAACCGGTCCAGGAGAAACGATCACTCAGAGAAGTTCGAGGCTCACTCCGAGCAAGAATGGAGTCAACCATGCGTTGAACGCCATCCAGGACAGTCGCCGCCAGATCATGGATGCCGGTCAACTGACCCGACTCGATCCGATCCAACAGTTCTAAGACTGTAATATCTTGGGTTTCACCTGCCATTCTCTAAAAATCGAACTCCTCAGGGATCATGTCAGAAAGCCACGAGCAGAGTTTAGAAGCTTTCCTGCCTTATTCTTCAGCGCATTCGCTACGGCACCACCGGCCGTAAAGTCGAAGAAATCGTAAACAAGCGTCATCGACTCGAAAGCAATTTCGTTTGCTCCTGCATCGAATGAAGGGCCTTGCCACTTAGAAATAAAAGCGTTGTAGAAATCGAAACGAGCGACCTCGATCATATTGTCGCTGCACACAACGAGCGAGAAGTTCTCTCGCTTCACGGAATTCCTCGAAAAGGGATCCACGCACTCAAACATCCATTTATAGAATTCAGCATGCGCTCCCATGAAGCCACGCTTAATCTCAAGCGGCTTGAAAGATGCGGGACCGATCAGGTGTTGCTCGTGCATATTGTTGCCACCCTCTCGGAATGACTCTACCTGAGCCTCCCACTCGATCCCCTTACACTCCTTGAATTCTACCGATGTCACGAGAGAAGAAAACTCTATATAGAACTGAAAGCTGAGTTCCGGGTCGAGACGACCTCCACCAAAGACGAGCTGGTTAATAGCACCAAGAGCCGTCATCGTGCTCCGGCCAGCTATATCTCCAAACCGGCCCTGGACCATCCCTCCGGCGCCCTGACCGGCCATCTCGCCCAAACTTCCGCCGAGTGTTTTTCCAGCATCAAAAACCATATTCAGCTCCTGGTAGCACTAAATTCATAGTTCCTCCCCACCCCCTGCTTCGACCTCTTGCGAGATTCGAAAGAGCAGGAATTCCGCCGGCCGTATCGGGGCAACCCCAACGTCCACAACCAACATACCCTCATCACGAACATCTTCGGGATTGTTTTCGTCATCACATTTGACGAAAAACGCCTCTTCCGGAGAACTCCCTTTGAAGTAGCCGCGCTTCCATAAATCATACAGGAAAAAGGCGATATTTCTCACCACTTTCTTCCACAAGGCCCGAGAATTGGGTTCAAATACCGCCCACTGCAAATCTCTCTGCATCGCGCGGATTATCGCACTCGTAATTCTCCGCACAGGAATATGCCGCTGCAAAGGATCGCTTGAAGCGGTTCGCGCGCCCCAGACCCGAATCCCTTTTGCAGGCAGAGGGCGTAGGCAATTGATTCCCCGATTATTCAAGGTTCCCAGATCCGTATCCGTAAGCTCCACGGCCACATCAGAAACACCAAAGATCTCTTCATTTGCCGGCGGTTTGTGAAGCCCATAATTGATATCGCAGCGCGCATAGACCCCGGCCACGACGCCGCTCGCAGGCAACATGAGGTTCTCATCTCCGCTGCGTAGCGTAACCCATGGGAAATAGAAGGCCGCATAAGGACTATCGAAGAGCTGACGCCACTCTAAGGCACCCGATGGCGTGCCGGCCTCGGGGATATCGAGCAAGACAAATCTATCTCGAAGAAGCTCGCACATGGAGACAAATGCACGCTGAACAACTTCGACATCCTTGAGAGAATGAAAACCCGAGCTGTTCTGATGCGCCCACATCAAATCTGGGCAACAAAGAAGGTCTACATCGTCTACGCCCTCAAAAGACGCCAAACCGTAACGTAAAGTAGGTCCTGACGACATCCCGACGAAATCATCCGGACACACGCTATGAAAACCATCCGTTCCACCGGATAGCACAATGGATTGTCCGGCAACTGGAAGGTTCTTGGGAGGCTCGGAGGGAGAACGCGCATCCTTAACTCGAATCAAGCCCGACCGACCGTTCACAACGGTTTCGAAATAGTAGGGGCTCATCTCGCTCGCGCTCAAATCATTATAAACCTCTTCCCGGCCTAAATAAGAGACTTTGAGACCGAAGCTTACGGGCTCCACATAGGTCGGTGCCGAAGAGAGATGTTTCCGCTTGGGCTCCGAGCCAGGAGCAAGGCGAACAGAATGCCCCTCCACGCCAATGGCCGTGAGAATCTCCTCGTTCCCATCGTCATCAAAGAAGCGAAGCATGGTTCCACGCTCAATGCCATGGGTCGATTTCACAGTAACCTGTTCATCTCCTGCTTTGACATCAAGGGTAATAAAGGTTCGCGGAAGGCGCAGCGACGAAAAAACTTCCACAGCAAGAGAATTTCCCCAATCCCCTTCGTTCAGGGCGTCCACAAAGAGCGTTTGCTCACCTTCTGAATCAATGAGTGAGCTCGAAGCTGTAGTCGCGAGCTCACCAGGTTTCCTCGCGTCCATATGGGCGACCCGAAGCACATAGCATTCGCGGCCCCCATTTTCGAAAAAGGCACGAACCGTCGCGTCCAGATAGGTTTGCTCCGAGAGCTTGCCGAAGACTTCTGTGAACCTACCGTAATCCCGAACTTTCACGGGAGCGTTAAGCGGTCCCCGTTGAGCGAGGCCTACAAAACCGACAACACCCAGCTCGCGTAGAGCCAGAGGCGTATAGCCGCTTTCCGAGCGCTCTTCATAAACTCCTGGTGGCCTAAGATTCACGATTACTCCTTAAAGGCGGGAACTCAATGCCCCAAACCACTGGGTTACTAAGCAAAAAGCGTGCAACCCAGACCCAATGCCGTGTTTTTTACCCCTTTTTTTCCTAGCTACCCCCTGATGGGGCCTTATCATCAGTTTCCTCGCGAGCGATTGATCTCCTTGTTGACCTCGGAGATTTCGCGAATCCAGACCTGACGTTCCTTGTGCTCCATGTCCAGGATGTCATCCATCGACCAATGAAAATGGTACGCGATGTACGCCACTTCCTGATAGAGCCGCTCTAGAGGGTAGCTCACAATTCCCCCAGGTCACTCCCCATATCCACCTCAAAGCGGTGGGCACATTGGGGGCACCCGACTTCGACCTGGGCACTACCGTCCTCATTCACCTTGCGGTAGAACTCCTGCAGATAGGCCAGATCAGAAGAAAACAGAGCCTCGATAATCGACGGATTAATCGATTCGAGATCTCCAAGCTTACTGATCACCCTCGCCAACAAAATGATGACAAGGTAGGCACGATTGTTCTGGACGCGATAATCCTGCAAGGGAAGGATCTCGTCCTTCGCAGTTGCCAGGCGCATCACACCCTTCTTGTGCACATTCCCATCCGCGTCTACGTATCCCCGCGGAAGGTTGAATTCGAATTCAGTCTTGAAGGCCATAGGCCACCTCAATTTCTGGGGTTCTACCCCGGGATATTAAG
>DFWB01000304.1 GCA_002380675.1 Akkermansiaceae bacterium UBA4145 | reverse complement strand
CGGTCTCTCTGTCACTGGCCTCGTTCACCCGGACCAGCTGATTACCAATTCGGGCGCAGCTGCAGGAAACCTGCTTATTCTTACCAAGCCTCTGGGCACGGGAATCCTTTCCACCGCTACGAAAAGAGGCATGGATATCGGATCCCTTTCCGGCCGATCCATTGCCCTGATGACGACACTCAATACCCCAGGCGCGGATCTCGCAAAGGCCGGACTGGTTCGGGGCGGAACCGATGTCACCGGGTTTGGCCTCCTTGGGCACCTTGGAGCCGTGGCGCGTGAAAGCGGATTTACCGCCGTGGTTCATAGCGATCAGGTGCCCCCGATCGATGACATGGTTCTTTCCCTGATCGATGAAGGTTGCGTGCCGGGCGGAACCAAAGCCAATCTTGAAGCCGCATCCAACACCTCGTTCGCCGCTGGCGTCCCAGATTCCCTGAAGCTCCTCCTCGCTGATGCCCAGACCAGTGGAGGGCTTCTCCTTTCCGTGCCTCCGGAAAGCTTGGACCAAGCCCTCTCCCTCCTTAAGGAAAAAGGAGCGCCATGCGCAGAAGTAATTGGAGAAATGAAACCCCGTAATGACCACGACATCGAGGTTCTCTAGGAGGAGAGTCACCCCCCTTCTTGCCAAACGCAGGATCAACGGTCAGGCTTGAGCGTGTCCTTCTCCGGACCAGCGCGTTTACGGGTCGATGGCAGGTTCCTAGCCCTCGGGGACAGGCGCTTGTTCCTGAAATGCGTTACCTTCGGTCCGTTTCCTGCCGATGCAGAACTCGATCCTGCCATCGAATTCCCCCGGATTGCCGCATGCGGTTTCAATGCAATCCGGGTCTATACGGGTGCAACTCAGGCCCTCCTTGACTGCGCGCAGGAGAATGGGCTCGTAGTCCTCGTGGGAATCCCCTGGGAATGGGGCCGGGACTTTCTAGCCGAGCCCCGGCTCCGGGCCGAAGGCGAATTACGGTTGCTGAATTTTTTAAGAAAGCATGGCTCCCATCCCGCTCTTGGCGCCCTGATTGTTGCCAACGAGATTCCTTCGGGCCTTGTCCGTTGGATGGGTCCGTCAAAGGTCCGAACCGCCTTGGAGGAGATCATTGACCTCTGCCGGGAGGAGACCGCGGACCTGCCCATCTGTTACGCTAACTACCCCAGCACCGAATACTTGGAACCCCGGAATGCGGACTTCAGCGCATTCAATGTCTACCTTGAGGATCGCGATTCCCAGGCGCGCTACCTCCCCCGCCTCCAGAATATCGCGGGAGACCGTCCAATCCTGATTACCGAGTTCGGGCTCGATACCATCAGGAATCACGAAAACGCTCAGGCCGCCCTTCTGAAGGGCCACCTCGAGGAGAGCCTGGCGGCGGGGCTGGCCGGCACTACCTTCTTTGCGTGGTCCGACCGCTGGGCGAGCCGCGGAATTCAGATGGCGGAATGGGCCTTTGGCCTGACCCGATACGACCGCAGCGAGAAACCCGTCATGGAAGTGCTTCGCGAAAGCCTGCCCACGATCTCCACCGCTCCCGCTGCCCTCACTCTCAATACTGTTCCCCGGATATCAGTGGTGATCTGCACCCACAATGGCGCAGCCAACCTCGAGGCCTGCCTGAACGCCTGTTCCTCTCTGGAATATCCAGATTTCGAGGTTCTCGTCATCGACGATGGATCCACTGACCAGACTCCCGAGGTTGCCACCCGTTTCCCAGAGGTACGCTACCTCAGGCAGCAACACGGAGGGCTTTCCCGCGCCCGTAATTTTGGCGCTACGCAGGCTTCAGGAGACCTTATTGCCTACACTGATGATGACTGCCAGCCTGACGTCGACTGGCTGTTCTGGATCGCCCGGAGCTTTGACCACCCTCGCATCGGAGCCGCCGGGGGCCCTAATATTCCTCCCTCCCCAGAGGGCTTACAGGAAGCCATCGTGGCCTCTGCTACCGGAGCCCCTTCGCACGTCCTATCCGAGGACCTCCGCGCGGAGCACCTTCCCGGCTGTAATCTCGTACTACGCCGGGAAGCCTTGGACTCGATTGGAGGGTTTCAACCCCAGTTCGTCACAGCCGGAGACGATGTCGACCTCTGCTGGCGTCTCCTCGATCAGGGATGGGAGTTGGCGTTCGCTCCTGCCGCATTCGTCTGGCATCGCAGGCGCACTTCCATTGCTCGCTACCTTAGACAACAAGGGGGATACGGCCGTGCAGAAGCTTTACTTTTCGAAGTCCACCCAGGGAGATTTCGTGACGGAGGAATTCATTGGAAGGGCAGCGTCTACAGCGGCGGCCCCGTCAGCGCAGACACCCGCTCCGTCATTTATTTCGGATCCATGGGGCAGGCGGGTTATCAGGGACTGGCCCATCACGCAGTGCCCCGCCGCCCGCTCCACCGTCGTTTTAATTCGCCGACCTCCCGCGGCCTGCTCAGGCTCTGTGATCTGCTCCAACCAATGGTCCGGGCCTTTTCGCGGTGGCGTCATGGAGGCCCTGCTCCGCGCTTCTACAGGTCTCCCGCCCCACACCCGCTGCAAGGCGGAAACGCCACCAGCACCTCAGAAATTGCTTTCCTCGGGTCCTCAGAAACCGGGCGCCAGCAATTGCTTCAAGCGCTTCGGCTGAACGGATGGGCTCCCTGTGGAGATACCGAGACATGGGATCTGAGGGCTTCACCGTTTCTCCTCCTGACAGCCGATGAGCAGCACGGCCGAGAGCACACCCTCGTAAGAGCAAGGCTTCAGCACCCCCCCGCCCAGCGGAGGAAGGCAATCACCCTGCTTGAGGACGCCGCCCTACAGGTCGGCCTGAAGAGGCACTAAGAGGACTTTGCAGGCCCCCAGGGTGATTTTGACTGTAGCAGGCGACCGAATTGGCAAAGAGTCTTCTCAAGACCACTTCTCGTGCACACCGAAGACTTTGATTACGATCTCCCCCCGGACCTTATCGCTTCTCACCCTCTGGCGGAAAGATCTGCCTCCCGGATGATGGTGATCAACCGGGAAGAGGGCACTATCACGCATCACCGGTTTTGCGACCTTCCGACCTTCGTCCGGGAGAATGATCTCTTCGTCTTCAACGACACCCGAGTCGTCCCGGCCCGCTTCTTTTCCAACGACCGGCGCGTCGAGCTGCTTCGGGTGGACTGCGCAGATCCCCTGCACTGGCGCTGTCTCGTTCGGCCGGGCAAGCGCATGAAGGTCGGCCGCACCGTAGAGGTGGGCCCGTCCACCGGGACGGTGACGGGAATTGATGAACTCGGCTACCGCCTCATCACCTGGGACCAGCCCGTCGACGAAGCCACCCACGGGGAGCTGGCTCTCCCTCCCTACATGGAACGCGGGGAAGAAGCCTCAGATGCCGAGCGCTACCAGACCGTCTATGCCAGAGAGGAGGGCGCAGTGGCAGCCCCGACCGCCGGACTGCACTTTACTCCAGACTTGGTTGCCACCCTTCCCCACGCTTTCCTGACCCTCCATGTTGGACCA
>DFWB01000234.1 GCA_002380675.1 Akkermansiaceae bacterium UBA4145 | reverse complement strand
TGGCGCCCTTGTTTTAGATGGAAAGACAGGATTTGTTCTGACCGCTCCCCTGACCAAGACGATCAAGTCCCGGACTCTTGAGGCGTGGGTCCAGCTCAGTAGCCTCGATCAGAAAGGCGGGGGAGTCATTGGGTTACAGGGGGTCTCCGGGGAGCCATTTGATGCCATTGTTTATGGGGAGAAGGAATCCAGACGCTGGATGTCGGGAAGTTCCGGGCACCGGCGGACCTCCAGCTTTGGTGGTGAGGAAGAAAAGGAGGCGAAGTCGCAGTTCGTGCACCTTGCGATCGTCTACCACGAGGACGGGACAATTGTCGGTTACCGGAACGGTCGGCCCTATGGGAAGAGCTACAAGAGCGGATTTATGATTTACGGGGCTGGGGAAAACCAAGTCATCCTTGGGATGCGTCATGGGAATACGCCCGACAGTAAGCGCCTGCTGTCCGGGCGAATCGATCGGGCCCAGCTCTATGACCGGGCCCTTACCGCTGAGCAGGTTGCGCTGTCCGCCGATGTGAAAGTCGTAACGGAAGACGCCTTGATCGCAGCTCTCAGCGATGAGCAGAAGGTCACCCGCGCCAAGTGGAAGGCCGAGATTGCCAGCCTGAATGCAGAAGTTAGCAAGCAGGGTCAGAAGAAGGTGTACGCGGTTACGCCCCGGGGAGCCCCGGTGCGGCATCTCCTGGTGCGTGGGAGCCCGTTCGAAAAGGGCGAAGAAGTTGCTGCGGGTGGAGTCGCTTCAGTGCGTAACGGACTCTCCTCCCAGTTCGGGCTGAAGTCCAATGCCCCGGAAGGGGAGCGCCGCCGAAAACTTGCAGAGTGGGTGGCTCATCATGACAATCCTCTTCTCGCCCGGGTGATGGTGAACAGGATCTGGCATTATCATTTTGGTCAGGGTCTGGTGAAGACTCCGAACGATCTCGGGTTTAGTGGAGGCAAGCCGTCGCACCCTGAGCTTCTTGACTGGTTAGCTGCCGAGTTTCGCTCGCGGAAGTGGAGCGTGAAAGCAATGCACAAGCTCATCGTCTCCTCGGCCACCTACCGGCAGGGCTCGCGGGCGAATCCCGAGGCGCAGGCCATTGATGCCGGGAATGTCTACCTCTGGCGACGAGCTCCCATGCGATTGGAGGCGGAATCGATCCGGGATTCCATTCTGGCGGTCTCCGGGGCGCTCAATCCGCTGGCCGGGGGACCTGGCTACCGCGATTTCAAGATGTATAATCACAAGGGGTCATGGGTCTACGACCCGATCGATCCGGAGGGTCCCGAGTTCAATCGGAGAAGTATCTATCGGACCTGGGCCCGGGGAAATGTGCACCCGCTTCTCTCTCCGCTGGATTGCCCGGACCCCTCCGCCGCAGCACCAGTCCGGAGCGTGACAACCACCCCGCTGGGAGCGCTCTCTCTCATGAATACCTCCTTCGTGCTCCGGATGTCCGAGGAAATGGCCAAGCGGCTCGCTGCCATGCCTGGTGGAGAGAAGGATCAGGTCGGGCACGCAGTTGAGCTGGCCTTTGGTCGCCCTGCCACTACTGAGGATCTCAATCTTGGTCTCAGCTTTGTGAAGGAGAACGGCTTGGCCGCATTCTGCCGGGTCCTCTTCAATGCTAACGAATTTCTTTACCTGAACTGATCGGTCCTTTTTCTGTCATGAGTCTTTCCCAGAACAGCCAACTAACCGGTGGATTGCCAAGCCGTCGGGACTTTTTCAACTGGACCCAGCGGGGTCTCACCGGTGCGGCCTTGTCTTCGCTGCTCATTCGTGAGGGTTACGCCTCGCAGCCGGTAGAATCTCATTACGCCCCCAAGGCCAAGCGGGTGATTCATATCTGCCTGTGTGGGGGTTTCAGTCAGGTGGACACCTTCGACTACAAGCCCCGCCTGCATGAATTGCATGGAAAGTCTCTTCAGGCTGACGAGAAGCCGGACGTCTTCTTTGGAAAAGTCGGCCTCCTGCGCAAGAGCGACTGGGAATTCAGGCAGCGGGGTAAGAGCGGGCTCTGGATCTCTGACCTCTTTCCCCATATCGCCACCGTGGCGGATGAGTTGACGATTATCAATTCGATGGTGGCTGAGTCCTCCAGCCATACCCCCGCCACCTTCCAAGAGAGCAGTGGCTTCCGGCTGAACGGATTTCCGGTGATGGGATCGTGGGTGTCCTACGGGTTGGGGAACCAGACCGATGATCTCCCTACGTATGTGGTTCTTCCTGATGCGCGGGGCATGCCCGCGGGGTCTACCAGTAACTGGACTAATGGGTTCCTTCCTGCCGTGCACCAGGGTGTGCCTTTCCGCACCAAGGGGGAAGGCGAGGCCATCACGAATCTTTTTCCAGCTCGTAAGATTGGGAAGAAAGTCGATCAGGCGAGCCGGATTCTTCTCGAGAAGATGAACGAGGCCCATATGAGGGAACATGGTGCCGAGGACGCCTTTTCCGCGCGGATGGCCAGCTATGAACTGGCCGCGAATATGCAGCTCGCGGTTCCCGAGGTGACCGGCACCGACAAGGAGACTGAGGCGACCCGGGAGATGTATGGATTTAACAAGGACGAGACCCGGGACTTCGGGCGCAGCTGCCTGCTCGCCCGGCGGATGCTGGAGCGCGGTGTACGGCACGTGCAGCTCTTCTCTGGAGGGTCCTTCGGTTCTCCCCGGATCAACTGGGATGGTCATGAGGACATGCGCCGCAATCACGGACGGGAGGCAGGTCGCATCGATCAGCCGGTAGCTGCCCTGATCAAGGATCTGCGTCAGCGAGGTATGCTGGATGATACTCTCGTGCTCTTTACCTCCGAGTTTGGACGGACGCCATTCACTCAGTCAGGCGCCGACCAGGTCGGTAAAGGGAGAGATCATAACCACGTGGGATTCAGTAGCTGGATGGCCGGGGGCGGGCTAAAGCCCGGGATTACCTATGGGGCCACCGACGACGTCGGCTACAAATCGGTCGAGAAGCCGGTGCCTTGGCATGATTTCCACGCTACGGTCCTGCATCTCCTTGGCATTGATCATGAGAAGCTGAGCTACTACCACAACGGGATCCAGCGTCGCCTTACCAATGTGCATGGAGAGCTGCTCAAGGACATACTCGCATGACCTTTCTCCAAAGGATCGGTTGTGGAGTCCTGCTGGTCCTCTCGCTCGCAGGGTGTCAGGAGGCGGGAGAGTCGGAAGTAAGCGAGTTGGTCGTCTTTAAGGATCGAGGACGCACTTGGACCTACGAAGATCTTTCCATTCATGGGTGGACGATCTACCTCGAAGAGTCGATTGCTGCAGACCATAAGCTGAAAGCCCGAATTCAGGAGCAGATCACAATCGGCCTTGAGAACTTCCTCGGCAAAGTGCCAGAGGGGGCTCTGGCGTTCCTGCGGACCATTCCCATCTGGGTCAGTAATGAGCCCACCTATCCATTGCGGGAGAAGGAGTATGGCGTCGTCCCCTTCCATCGCAGTCCCCAGTGGCTGCGGGATCATGGGCTGAACCCTCACATGGCGCCGGGCGTACATGTGATCAACCCGGAGGCGGTATTTTTCAGGCACAAGCTTCTCGACTGGGGGCCGATGACCTTTCTGCACGAGCTGGCTCACGCCTATCAGAACGTCAGACTCTCCCTGAAGCACGAGGTGATCCTTTCGGCCTATGAGGCCGCCATGGAGGCGGGACTCTATCTGGAAGTGCCGGACCGGAAGGACAAATCCCGCAAGGTTAAAGCCTATGCTGCGACGAACCAGGAGGAGTATTTTGCCGAGTTGACCGAGGCCTACTTCGGTCAGAATGACTGGTTCCCCCATAACCGCGACGAGCTCCGTAACTACGACCCCCGGGGCTACAAGATGATCGAGGAGGTCTGGAGTGCGGAAGCGTTCCAGTGAGAGTAGATATTTGGGAGGGCTGGTCTGGGACGGCAGGCTTGTCAGGAGCCAGTCCCGGTGGTCTCATCACGGCTGACTACGATGGGTGAGCCGGAGCAAGGGGAATTGGAACAAGGGGATTTGCTGGATGGGGCTGGTTCCTTTTGTGACCGGTGCGAGCTCGTCAGCTGGGCGCGCCCATTCCATGATGTCTTCGGGGAGTGGCTGTGGGAGCGGAAGGCTCGTCTTCCCGGGATGCTGGTCATTGTTCCTACGGGCCAGAGTGGGCGCCGGATCAGGCAGGAGCTTGCGGATCGGGGTGGCGTCCTAGCTCCCAGAGTGCGGATGCCGGGCTATCTCCTGGTATCCGGTGAAAGTGCCTCCGATTCCATAGAGATATTGGCCTGGGTGGAGCTTCTCGAGGGGGTGAGTGACTGGGGTGTCTTTTCGGAAGCGTTTCCCAATCCTCCGGTGGGTGAGGGCTCGGGTTGGGCTCTTGGTCTGGCCAAGTCGCTGGTCGAGGTTCGAGTCAGTCTGCTGTCAGTGGGTTTGACCATACAGCAGGCTGCGAGTCGTATGAGAGGAACGGTGGATCATGGTCGCTGGGAAGATCTTGCGGTTCTCGAGAAGGAGGTAGAGAAGGTGTTGCAGGGCTGGGAACGAACGAGTCGGAGCCGTTTAGCAGCAGAGGGAGCGTTTCGGTGGGACGAGGGAATTGAGGAAGTGGTCATCGCAGGGGTTCCGGATCTTCCTCCTGCCGTTGTCAGGGTACTGGAGAATTGTCCCCGTCCGGTCCGGATTCTCGTGGCCGGGAATGATCGAGCGGATTTTGATGAATGGGGAAGGCCTCTGGCGCAGTGGGCGCAGCGTGAGATTGCGTGGCCGCAGGAAGGGTCCGTGACGCTTGCCTCCGATGCCCGGGATCAGGCGGAGAAAGCGGTGGCGAAGGTGGCCGAGGGTGGCAGGCCCTCTACGGAGGTGGCCATGGGGTGCGCAGACGAAGGAGTGACGCGGGAATTGGTCCGGGCCTTCGGAGAGCAGGGGTGGCCGGTCTATGACCCAGGCAGTCGCAGGGTGCCGGCTGTCGTAGGGTGGCTTTCGGCGTGGCGTGCCTATCTCCTCCGGCAGGGAGTATCTCAGGTCATGGATCTCCTGGGGTTTCCCGGGACGGGTGCTCTTGTCAGTGGGAAGAGGGCCCAGCGAGCGGTGGCGCTTTCAGGTCTGCGGGACCGGTATCTGGTGCGTTCCAAGGAGGATCTTGAGCGCGCTCGGGTGGAG
>DFWB01000240.1 GCA_002380675.1 Akkermansiaceae bacterium UBA4145 | reverse complement strand
TCTGAGGTTCTCGATAGAGCGACGCCTGCTGAACCGGGACTTGGAAATAGCGGAAGTTCCAGAGGCATGGAACGAGGAATTCAGGTCCCTCTTCGGCTTTCTACCCCCGAATGATGCCAGTGGCTGCCTCCAGGATATTCACTGGTCAATGGGTGGCCTTGGTTACTTTTCGACCTACAGTATAGGCAATCTCAACAGCGCTCAGCTCTTTCGAGCCGCCATCTCCAATGAGGAAGTCTCTACTGAATGCAGTAAGGCAAACTACCTGCCTCTTCTTGGCTGGATGAGAGAAAATATTCATTTGGCAGGTTCTACCATGCTCCCTCAGGAGCTTATGCTGTCTGCCACCGGGGAACACACAAATCCCTCACATTACCTGGAACATCTTCGGAGCCGGTTCTGTCCAGGAACCTGATTACTCAAGTAGATTCTCGACCTCCGGGATTTGGAAAATCTGTGCCAGGTTAGCGAATTTCCATTCCCGTCTTCGCGTAGATCCACTTGACCACTTTTCCTTTCTGGATCAACGCCTTGGCTTGGACCGTTTTTTCTCCAAAAATTGTCTGCGCCTTATAGGCCGCGAGTCCCGTCTGGTACATCTCCCCATCCACATTTTCCTCTTCACCCGCTTTCCATCCCTCGACCTGTTCAAACTTAAACTCTTTGATTCCTCCCCCTTTGACGCTCTCCTGCATGGCCGCGACAATCTGCTCTGGATTCAAATTAGCAGGTTCCGGCTCAGGCTCAGGCTCAGGAGTTGGAGCAGGTTCGGGAGCCGGCTTTGGCTCCGGAGCAACAGTCGGAGCCGCGGGAGAGGGAGCCTTAGCGGGGTCATTTGCAACCACATCTGGCAAGGTAGGCGAAGGCACTGGTGCGGGCTTCTCATTCTGCGCGACAGCAGTGCTCGCGCCGAAATGACGCCGAGCCCTGTAGGCTATGACCTGCTGAGCGAAGTCCGTCTCCACGATTGGGACAATTCCCTCCAGAGGTCCCCCCGGGGAAACCTTAAGGATGTAACTCTCTCCGTCTAAATCGCGCACTTCAACCGTCGTTCCTTTTTCTAGGGCAGTTTGCTGATCATTATCGCCCGTAGACACATAGACTCTCTTGGACAGCTTGACGGTCTTTGGCCACTCGTTCGGCTTGATCGTTCCCAGATTAATCTTGATCCGAAGCTCATTACCACCAGCTCCAAATTTCACCTCCTGCATGGACTGGGGCAGCGCCACCGAGGACGTATCCGTGGCCAGCAAGGAGCCGCTAAGGGGCAGATACATAATGCGCCCTGCGAAGAAGCTGAGAATGATGGCGCCAGCCCAGATTGCGTATTTGTTCATGGAGTGAAAAAGTCTGCTTGGGATAAAGCGCTATTTTAGGCGATTTGTCAAATTAGGGGAAACCGTTGACCTCGGCTCCTCTGGCCGGAATCCTCTGGAATGCAACGGCTCTTCCTGCTTGACGGTATGGCACTGGCATATCGGGCGCATTTCGCCCTTATCCGGAGTCCCATCTATACCTCTAAAGGGGTAAACAGCTCCGCTCTTTACGGTTTTACGAATACGATCCTCACCATTCTTGAGAGCGAAAAACCCACGCATCTGGCCGTTGCTTTTGACACCCGAGCACCAACGCCCCGCCACCAGATCTATCCCGAATACAAAGCCAACAGAGAGGAAATGCCCGAAGATCTTGCAGCGGCCCTTCCCAGCATCAAACGCCTCTGTAAGGCCTTCAGAATCCCCATTCTGGAACTCGACGGCTATGAGGCCGATGACATCATCGGAACCCTCGCCAGCCAGGCAGAGAAAGAGGGCCGATTCGAAACATTCATGGTCACTCCGGACAAGGACTTCGGCCAGCTCGTTTCGGAGCACTGCGTCATGTGGAAGCCTGGGAGAAAGGGCAAGGAGCGGGAGATCATAGACCTCCCCGCGCTGAAAGAACTCTGGCAAATTGAACATCCCGACCAGGTGATCGACATCCTTGGTCTGATGGGAGATGCCTCTGACAACATTCCCGGCGTTCCGGGAGTCGGAGAGAAGACCGCCAAGAAACTTATCGCCGAATGGGGGTCCGTAGATCGAATTCTGGAAAATACGGATTCTCTTAAAGGCAAGCTCCAGGAGCGCATCATTGAGAACGCCGACCAAGCCAGACTCTCCCGCGAGCTTGCCACAATCATAAGAGACGTCCCGATTGAGTCCTCTATTGAGGATCTTGCTTTGCAAGGTCGGGACGATGAGGAAGTCCAATCCCTCTTCACCGAGTTTGAATTCAATACCCTTGGCAAGCGCCTCTTCGGAAAGGAATTCGTCACTGGGCGCGGCCATTCATCAGTCACGGTCGGAGAAAAAGGAGGCCCAACCTTAACCGCAAATCTCAAGACGATTGAGGACCTTGATCCGGAATACACTCTTGTTTCGACAGAGAGTGAACGCCGCGAGCTGGCTGCAAATCTCGCGCAACAGAAAACTTTCTGCTTCGACATTGAAACCACCTCCCTCGATCGCTTCAGCGCCATCATTCTTGGTATTTCATTCAGCTGGAAAGAAGGCTCGGCTTTTTACGCAACTCTCCCTGACAAGGAAGCCTTGGAAATCTTCCGCCCAGTCCTGACCGGATCAGCCGAGAAAATTGGTCATAACCTTAAATACGATCTGGCCGTTTTGCTCAATCATGGAGTCGAGGTCAACGGGCCTCTCTTCGACACCCTAATCGCCCACACCCTTTTGCATCCGGACCAGCGCCATTCCATGGACTACCTCGCGGAGTCTCTCCTCGGTTATAGTCCCATAAAGCTGAGCGACCTGACCGGCAATGATTCCTCTGAACCGGGAAAGGGCAACAGGCAGAGAGACCTTTTTGCCGAAAAAGACATTATGGATGTCGCCTCAATCCCTGTGAAAAAAATGGCCCGCTATGCGGCCGAGGATGCCGATGTGACACTTCAACTTGCCAACCTTCTGCGTCCCGCCTTGGAAGAGAAAGGGCAGCACCGTGTGTTCTATGATATTGAAGCCAGGGCTCTCCCAGTTCTGGTGGCGATGGAAGATGAAGGAATCGCCCTAGACCTCGAT
>DFWB01000111.1:2996-5395 GCA_002380675.1 Akkermansiaceae bacterium UBA4145 | reverse complement strand
TGAACCAGACTTTCAGAAGTCCTCTCCTCTTACCCTCAAGGATATTGACCTGAAGTTTGCGCCCTTGATTGAATCCATCACGGACCAGCTTTAGGTCACTCCGGAGCAGGGTTTCCCCGCTCAACAGATGATGAAAAATTTACCATTCTCCTCACTACTTACCGAATGAAACGCCGTCACTTTCTTAAATCCTCTACCGCGGCCTCAGGCAGCGCCCTTTCGTCAGCAGGCGCAGCGAAGGCACTCGTGAATGATTCTCCCCGAAGACCAAATCTTGTCATCATCCACTGCGATGAGTTGAATTTTCGTACAATCGGCTGCTATCGCGAAACCCTTCCCCCAGAGCAGGCCTACATGTGGGGAAGAGCAAAGGGCGCAGTCTGCGAAACTCCCCATATTGACCGAATTGCCCGAGAAGGAGCAATCTGCACCAAATTCTACGCCGCAACTCCTGTCTGCTCCCCCTCCCGCTCTTCATTTATCAGTGGCCAGTATCCTCAAAACACACCGGTCACAAATAACAGCATACAGCTTGGAGACGAGGTAGTTTCCTTCGCTGAAATACTGGGGAAGGCAGGCTATTCTACGGGCTATGGCGGGAAATGGCATCTCGATGGACAGGGCAAACCCCAGTGGGCTCCGTTACGCAAATTCGGCTTCGATGATAACCGCTACATGTTTAACCGCGGTCACTGGAAGCAATTTGAGGACACCTCAAAAGGACCACGCGTCAAGGCCCGTCAGAATGGAAAGCCGAGCTACTCAGTTGCCGGAGCGGACGAGAAGTCGTTTGCAACAGACTTCCTCACCTCCAAGGCCATGGATTTCATCACCGCAAACAGGGAAAACCCATTCTGCTACATGCTGAGCATCCCTGATCCACATGGCCCGGACACGGTTCGAGCCCCTTATGATTCAATGTTTGATGACGCGGTTGTCACAAAACCAAGAACCTATGATAAAAAAGCGGAGATGGCTCCCTCGTGGGCTAAGCCTACGCCCAAGTGCCACTACCGGATGGCGCAATATCACGGGATGATGAAATGTATCGATGACAATGTTGGTCGTCTGTTCCGGCACCTGGAGAAGCTTGGCCTGATTGAGGACACCATCTTCGTTTTCACTGCCGATCATGGAGATATGCGCGGTGAACACCATCGTCAGAATAAAGGCGTTCCTCTTGAGGCCTCTGCCAAGGTTCCCTTCGTGGTGCGCTATCCAGGCGCCATTCCACGGGGCAAGCAGGTGAATCAGGTAATCAATACCGTCGACTTTCTTCCCACGATGCTCAGCCTTATGAAGGTCAAGTCAGCTGGAAGAGAGGACGGCCGTGACTGCTCGAGAATTCTCAAGACTGGAAACACCCCGAATGGCTGGCGTGATACGACGTTTCTCCGGTCTACGAGCCGCGCCGACAGCAATCAGGTCGGATGGATCGCAGCAGTTACCCCTAGATACAAACTGATTCTTTCCAGCTCCGATGAGCCGTGGCTTCTGGACCTGAAAGAAGACCCCGACGAATTGACCAATTGTATTCGTGATCCCCGCCATAAGGATATCGTGACTTCCCTCGCTCGTGAACTGATGACTTATGGAAAAAAACATAAAGACCCTTACTGTGCCAATCGAGCAGTGCGGTCTCACCTCAACACCCTGTGTGCCTGAGCTAACTTGCCTTCTCCCCCAACAGAGCAGTGCCACCCCAAAACCACCTTCCAGATCACCAATGCTGTATTGCCAGGCGTCTGCGAGACCCTTATGAGTAAGGAAACCTCGTCTCCGACAGGGAATTCACAAAAGCACAAACAATGAAATTATTAGCAACGAGTATTACAAGCGCCTTCCTCATCTTCGCCATTCTTCCCTCATTCGGAGAGGGGCACCACGAAGTGGACGAGGATCTTGATCGACGCACTAACGCTGAGATTGCTGTGTTCCTTGAAGAGCATTTCCCGGAAGCTCTGGACGATATCAACGACGCCTCAGAAGCGGAGGATGAAGAATTCGAGCACGAACTATGGCAGACCGCCAGAGAGCTGGTTGGTGAATTTTACCTCCTTTTCGAGGACATTGGTCGGGAGGCGGCAGAGGCCTTTATTTCCATTCACCGCAACGAACTGATTGCTGACCGTATCGTCGGGGAACTACATGATGGAGAAGAGGAAGAAGAAGAAGACCTTCGCCTGGAACTCGAGGAAGCGATTGCGAATCATCTCGAAGGAATTCTTGACCTCGAGAGAATGAAACTGGAGCGGGAACTGACGGAGCTCGAGGAACGGGCACGAGAGCTCGAGGAGAGGGAGGGAGAGCTCGAGGAGCTCGACCAGAACCGTGAGGAGGCAATCCGGGAGCAGATGGAAGACCGCCTAAGGGAAGAGCACGAGGAGCACGAGGAGCAC
>DFWB01000111.1:0-2675 GCA_002380675.1 Akkermansiaceae bacterium UBA4145 | reverse complement strand
GAGGAGCACGAGGAGCACGAGGAGGAATAATAGCTCTCCCTCTGAGCTCTCCCCTTCCTTCTCTCTCGATCAGGCTACGCAAAGCAGCTCGACCCACTGATCGGGAGAAGCTTACATGGTGACAACCCATCCTGGGTGCTCCATCGGCGCCCTCCCCATGTCTCATCCGAAGTCCTTCCAACTACATCCAGACGACAACGTCGTCGTGGCCAGCGGAGTTCTGGAGGCAGGCCAACCCGTGCATGGCTGCACGGTCAAACCTCGCAGCCGGATCCCCGGGGGACATAAAATGGCGATCTCCAAGATCCCTGCCGGCCACAACGTCTTTAAGTTTGGACAGGTAATCGGTCAGGCAAGCTGCCCAATTCTTCCGGGAGATCATGTCCATGAGCAGAATCTCACGATGGCGGAATATTCCAGTGACTATGCCTTTGCCGAGGATGCCTCCGTTACAGAGGTTATCCCAGAGAATCAACGGTCCACCTTCATGGGATACCGCCGTGACGATGGAAGAGTCGGCACCCGCAACTATGTCGGCATTCTGACCTCCGTTAATTGCTCTGCCACGGTGGCATCACTTATCGCAAAGGAGGTTGAAAAGCGGGCAGTCCTTGATGATTTTCCGAACGTTGATGGCGTGGTGGCTCTGACTCATGGCGCCGGCTGCGCGGTAAGCACGAGAAACGAGGGATTCCGCATGCTGCAACGAACAATCTGGGGGCATGTCCGTCACCCCAATTTCGGATCGGTTCTCATGGTGGGACTAGGTTGCGAAGCTAATCAGATTCCACTCATGGTGGAGCACTTTGGAGAACCTCCTGAGGGAAGCTTCCACCTTGAAACTATTCAACATCATGGCGGGACCCGCCAGACGATCGACTCATGTCTCGACCGTCTGCATAATGAAATCCTACCCCATGCGGATAAGGCACGGCGCGAGCCTGTTCCTGTCAGCGAAATCTGTCTAGCCCTGCAATGTGGAGGTTCAGATGGGCTCTCAGGAATCACCGCCAACCCGGCTCTGGGTCTGGCAGTAGATCAGCTCATCAAGCAGGGTGGCTCCGCCATCCTCGCCGAAACCCCAGAAGTCTACGGCGCGGAACATCTTCTTACCAGAAGGTCCGCGAATCCGGAGGTTGGCAAAAAACTGGTCTCCCTCATCCGTTGGTGGGAGGATTATGTCGCCAAGCTCGACGGCCACATTAGTAATAATCCGGCTCCAGGCAATAAACTCGGAGGTCTCACTACCATTCTTGAGAAGTCCCTCGGAGCGATCAGCAAGGGTGGAACAACAACTCTGCAGTCCGTCCTTCGATACGCTGAACCAGTAGTCGGGCCAGGGCTTCACTTCATGGACAGCCCTGGATACGACCCGATGTCAATCACCGGAGAAGTTGCGTCCGGCGCAAACCTGATCTGCTTCACCACGGGCCGGGGATCAGTCTACGGGAACAAACCCTGCCCCTCGATTAAGATTGCGAGCAACTCTACCATGTTCCAGCGAATGGAGGAGGATATGGACCTCAATGCAGGAACCATCGCAGATGGCATTGAAAACCACCCGGATGTGGCTAACCGAATACTGGAAAGAATCGTTGAGGTAGCAGGAGGATCTCGCACCAAATCTGAAATGCAGGGTTTTGGAGATCATGAATTCGTCCCCTGGAGCATCTCAGCGATCACCTGACAAGAGATTACAAGGAAGCGGATTGAGGCTTCCCGACCGACGAACTTGGGCTAACCTCCGCACCATGTCCAACTACTCTCTCTCCGGCCACGTCGCCCTTGTTACCGGAAGCAGTAAGGGCCTCGGAGCCTCAATTGTCCGGAACCTCGCCGCAGCAGGGGCCTCGGTTGCTGTCAACGCCTTCAATAACATTGATCGCGCCCAGAAACTTGCAGATGAAATTAACGCAGAGGGAGGAAAGGCGATCGCAGTCGCAGCAGATGTCACAGATGCCCCACAAGTTACCTCACTGGTCGAGGAGGTCGCCTCCCGAATGGGACCCATTGATATCGTTGTCCCTAATGCGACCGGTCCTCAACCTCACAAGCCGATTGAAGAATACGACGAGGCGTTTTACCATGAGATGTACGAGTTCTTTATCAAGAGCCCCTTCCTTCTTGCGCAGGCCACCCTCCCCTTCATGAAGGAGAACCGATGGGGAAGATTCGTCAACATCATCAGTGAAGTATTCTCCGCCTCCGTTCCCGACTTTTCTGCATATGTCGCCGCAAAAGGAGGACAGATTGGCTGGTCCCGTTCGATGGCCCGGGAACTGGCACCCTTTGGAATTACCGTCAACATGGTTGGCCCCGGATGGATCCCCGTGGAGCGCCATGCCGATGACCCACAGGACAAGAAAGACGCCTACCTTTCACAGATTCCTGTAGGCCGTTGGGGCGTTCCCGACGACGTCGCGCACGCCGTTCGGTTTTTCTGCTTGGAGGAAGCCTCCTTCATCACCGGGCAGACCCTTTATGTGAACGGCGGCATGACGCCGTGGTAGTCCGTAGTATTATCTTTCTCCCAGCTCAGGGCGCATTCGTCTTAAGTATGAAATATACGCTATAAATCACATTTAAACCTGATCTATTCGCGCTGCTGATTTTGCTCGCAAACCCGGCCCGGCCTCTTAAAGATTCTGAGTCCAAACAGAAAACACCTTATGAGT
>DFWB01000224.1:37377-48911 GCA_002380675.1 Akkermansiaceae bacterium UBA4145 | reverse complement strand
TCGCTCTCGGGACACCATCGCGACCCGAAAAGATGGGCTTGTTCGTGTGCAAATCATAGAACCGGGCCCAAAGTGGGGGGGCGCCCAGATCCCTTACAACGACGGTATCAAAACCTCCCGGGTGAATTCCCTCGATCTTTCGCTCGAGGCGAATACCTCGTAATTCTACGCGCTTGAACCATGCAATCGCTCCCTCGATGGCCCGCCTCACATTGGGGTCCGGTTTCTCAATCCGCATAAGGAAGCGGACAATCCCAACCGATTCGCTGCCGCTGAGGGAAGGGAGCTCATAGGATCTGCCGCGACAGGGCGCAAGAGTATGACGGTCATGCTGGGCACACCAACTGGCGGGAGCCCCATCGACCAGAATCTGGCTCTTTAAGACACAGGAGATTCCCCGCTTCACTGCGCTTGCTGACCGTCCCCGCACAGAAGAGGGAACAAAGTCGAAGGGCAGATTGTTATCAGCGATGTCCTTGAGGAGGTTCATCACCCCAACCATCGCATTGTCATTGAAGGTCACCTCCCGGGCATAGCCCCGACCCCCAGGAAATTTCTGGGGCCAACCCCCGTTGTCCAGCTGACCCTTTAGCAGGTAGTCAATACCCCTTAGCGCTGCAAATTTAAGCTTGGGCTCTCCTGAGGCGTCGAAGGCTGCAGCGAGCAGACGAATTTCGGTATAGGTTGCCCCGTTATCGATGGTTGTGTCTGCTTGCGCGCGTTGTTTCTGGAGTTTCCGGTGCTCGCTCGTGGTCAGGATTCTCTTCCGGTCATAGTTCTTCGGCCAACCCCCGGAATGACGCTGATACGCGAGAACCGTTTCCAAGACCGGCGCATCTTCTGCACATGCACATGACCAGAGTCCGACGATTATTAGAAGAGTCCGTCTCACGCCTGGTCTGCTTTCAATCTTCGCCTCACGGAGACACCTCATAAAGCGCCTCCCCGTAATGAGGCTTCAGAGGCCACTTATCCGTGCGGAAGGGGTAGGCAGGAAGCTCCTTTCCATTCATCAAGGACCCCAGAGGGAGATTCGACCAAGCATATCGTACGGCAACAGGGGAGGGAACATCATCAGACCAGACCTCTACCACCGAAGGAACATCCCTGCCACCAAGCACCCTAGCGTCAGCATGGTGAAAAATCCGGTCCTCCCCTGCAATGTAGAATCCCCGGGCATCAGCGCGCTCAAGTCGGAGCCCCTGATCGCTGCCCTCCTCAAAGGTGATGCGGATCCTGTCCTTTTCCTTTTCCATGGATTTGTAGACCGGCCCATGCCACTGCAACGGTTTTCCCCGGGTAGCATCCATCGCTCCATGAACCTCTGAGAGAGCCCAGCGAGCCGCCCGATCCCCCACCGGAGATTTTCTCCCTGGATGAATACTACTGTTGCTGTTTGCGTCAAAACTGACAATTAACCCGGTATTCGCCGAAGAGCGCCATGTGTTGAACTGCACCTCCCGGACGATATTGGTATGATGATTCATGTCGTAGGTCATGGAACGACGGGTGCTCCAGCCAGCAATCTGAATGATGCCGAAAGGTAACTCGTCGTTCCGAAAAATTCTCCGCCAGTCGGAGATCACCGCAGGGAAGGTTTCGCGAAAAGGAATCCAAGCATCTCCGAAGGAATTATTTTCTCCCTGATAGAAAAGCACCCCCCTGAGACTGAGACCCGCGATCGGCATGATCATCGCATTGAGCGGACCAGCCGGAATACGACCCTCCGCCGGATTCTGGTAATTTCTGCGGTTCGGTCGATTGGGCGGATCCTTCTCGCCCCGATCCCGGGCCTTCTCGGCCAGAGCTTCCCATTGCTTTTGGGCTAGAGCAAAGCGCTCGGAGGCTCCCTGCTCCCCACCCTCTGCCACCCATTGCCGGCACTTCTCATCATAGGCCTCCAGATAGGATTTTACGGCAGGCAAGGTCTCCAGAGTCTTCCGGGTCACCCAGTGCTGAGCCATCGTACCTCCCCATGCCGCGTTAATAAGCCCAATCGGAACGTTCAGGTGACGATGCAAACGCTGCCCGAAGAAATAGGCGACCCCGGAACAATCTCCTGCCGTCTCCGGATTACACTGCAGCCAGACTCCATCCCCCTTCTCCCTTGGGAAATTCTCTCGTGGTTCGGGCGAACCCTCGGGCCGAATCCGGAGATAACGGAGACCCGGAGAGTTCGAAGAGGGAATTTCCAAGTCCGCATCACGAGAGCTCCGCAACCTCCACTCCATGTTGCTCTGCCCACTACAGAGCCAAACATCTCCCACAAGGACATCCTCGAAGACGAGAGTCTCCTCTGCACTTTTCACGGTGAGGGCCTGACCGGAAGACTGGGCCGGCATAGGTGCTAACGCGACCTCCCACTTTCCCTCACGATCGGCGGTAGCTGTTCGGCTATTCCCGGCAAAGGAAACCGTGATGGCATTGTCTGCCTCCGCCCGGCCCCAGATCCGAATAGGCTTATCTCTTTGAAGAACCATTTGGTCACCAAATATATTTGGCATTTGTAATTGCTGACCAGCATCAGCTCCGGAGCTGACCAGCATCAAGACCGCGCAGAGGCTGAATTTTGTTGTAGAACAGAGAAATTGGAAAATGCACATCGCGGAGAAGAGGTTGGGGGTCTTGGCTTTCAAAACGGTTTTATATGAGACTGGCCTCATTCGAAAGTAGCCCCATCAGACTGGAGCAGATTACCCAGCACTCTTGGTTGTAGCCGATACAATTACGCTATCATGCACCAGTATGCGCCCCCAAAATGCTGGCCGCTGAACATCGTATCTTCTCTCGACTTCTTCCGGGGACCCCCCAATCTCAACCATGTGTCACCCCTCATCCATGCTGCTGACCAGCTCCGCAGGGCCCTGCGACCCCTCACATTTTCCGACCCTGTTACACATACCTACAACCCCCTTGAATACGCCTGGGAGCGGCATTGCGATTATCTTGAGCGTTTCGGCCAAGGCCAAAAAAGCGTGCTTCTCCTGGGAATGAACCCAGGGCCCTTTGGGATGGCGCAAACGGGCGTGCCCTTTGGTGAGATCCCTGCGGTCCGGGACTGGATGGGCATCTCTGGACACGTCGGAAAGCCAGACCCTGAACACCCCAAGCGCCCGATCACTGGATTTTCTTGTGAGCGGTCGGAGGTGAGTGGGCGCCGTCTCTGGGGGCTTTTCGCAGAACGTTTCCCGGATCCGGATAAATTCTTTGAAACCCACTTCGTAGCCAATTACTGCCCACTTGTCTGGATGAAGGAAACCGGGGCCAATCTCACTCCTGACAAGATCCCGGTAGAGGCAATGAAACCCGTCGACAAGGCCTGCCTGGACCATCTCGAAACTGTCATCGCCCTGCTCAAGCCTAAATATCTGGTCGGAGTTGGCGCCTACGCTCAGAAGCAATTGGCTGGAATCGCAGAGAGAATAGATCCCGTGCCCACCGTAGGAAGAATTCTGCACCCAAGCCCTGCCTCGCCCGCCGCGAACAGGGACTGGGCTGGGACAGCAAAGAGCCAGCTCCAGGAGCTTGGAATCTGGTAAACAGGCCTCACAGGCCCCTTACCGGAGGAGATTCCAAGCGCTGACCAGAGCCTGAAGACCTGCCATTTCAATCGACGGGTCAATCCCCGCGCCCCAGATCAGGCGGCCATCATCATGTTTCAGTTGCACGTAGGCTGCCGCGTCAGAGCTGGACCCATCCCGAAGAGAATGAGACCGGTAGTCGGTGAGAACGAAGTCCTTCTTCCCGTCTTCCTCAAGAGCATGGACAAGGGCATTAATCGGGCCATTCCCACGTCCGGCGATGATTCTCGACTCATCATCAAGAAGGACCTCAGCACGACAACTGACCGTGCCCCGCTGACCAGGCTCCTGTTCGAGCTCGTAACTGACGACTTGAAGGGGCTTCGCCACATTGGCAAAATACCGGAAGAACGCATCCTTCACCTCCGCAGGATTCAGCTCTCTGCCAAGCTGGTCCGCTAAATCATAGACTTGCTTGCCGACTTGCGGATGCATCGTTTTGGGAAGGTCAAACCCGTATTCGCGATCGAGAATATAAGCCACTCCTCCCTTCCCTGACTGCGAATTGATTCGAATGATCGCCTCATAACTCCGGCCAATGTCTTCAGGGTCGATCGTCAGGTAGGGTACTCCCCATTTTATGACTTCTTCACTCGCCTCCGCAATATCACTCTTCCGCCTGTCGAATCCCTTCTTGATCGCATCCTGATGACTGCCAGAAAAGGCGGTAAAAACGAGCTCTCCAGCATAGGGCTGGCGATCAGGAACCTCCATTCGCGTGGTGCGCTCATAAACTTCCCTGATTCTGGGCAAATCAGTAAAATCAAGGCCAGTTTCGATCCCATGACTGTTCATGTTCAGTGCCGCGACCACGATATCCAGATTCCCGGTTCGCTCTCCGTTACCGAACAGTGTGCCCTCGACCCGGTCTGCTCCCGCCAAAAGACCGAGCTCAGTGGCTGCGATTCCAGTTCCTCTGTCGTTGTGCGTATGAAGAGAAATCTGGACACTTTCCCTCTCCTTCACGTTCCGACAAAACCACTCGATCTGATCTGCATGAACGTTTGGGGTGGTCCACTCAACCGTTGCAGGGAGATTCAGAATGACCGGCTTAACAGGTGTCGGCTGCCATACGTCCATAACCGCCTCACACACCTCGAGCGCGAACCCAAGCTCTGTATCTGAAAACGATTCCGGGGAATATTCGAGGTCTACATTGGTGCCCGGCACAGTTGGGATCAACTCCCTGACCATCATCGCTCCGTCAACGGCCATTTGCCTGATATCCTCACGGCTGGCATCCCCGAATGTGATCCGCCTTTGCAAGGGGGATGTCGAGTTGTACATGTGGACAATCGTATTCTTTACCCCATCAATCGCCTCAAATGTTCGCCGAATCAGATGTTCTCGAGCCTGTACGAGAACCTGAATCTTGACCCCCTCCGGAATCAGGTCTTCATCGATAAGCCGTCGAAGGAAATTGAATTCGGTCTCCGAGGCCGAGGGAAACCCTACTTCTATCTGGGTAAATCCGACTTCTACCAACAGATCAAACATCTCGAGCTTTTCCTCCACGCTCATCGGCACCGGGAGGGACTGGTTGCCGTCCCTCAGATCCACGGAACACCAAACTGGAGCCGCAGTAATTGTCTGGTCGGGCCATTGGCGGTCCGCTAGCCCAACTTCAGGAAAGGGCTGGTACTTACGGATCTTTTGTTTATTCATGATCAGATTGGATTGGCTGATAATTATCTTTTGGCACGGTCTTGGCAAACGTATCGGACACAGTTCGCCCCGTTATGCAGGAGACATTTGCTGGGCCAGGAGAGACGGGCAAGGACTAGCGTCCAAGCGGCGACACAAAAAGAAGAGGTGCTAGGGTCCAACTGTTCACGGCCGGCAGGATTTGCACGGGGTGCTGGCCCTGTCGAGGGAAAAGGGTTGTGCCGTGCCTCTCTTCCCTAATTCATCTCTGCAAATTTCGGGGCTGGTAATAGAAAAACCCCTCTTTGCTTACCTGCCGTCTTGCCGAATCGCTCTGCATACCTTTGCGTAAGGGCAGACCATATGGTCTGCGCATGAAAGATTCTCCCCGGCTTCTAGCCTCAAAAATCATCCACGATTTCGAGCGTGTCCTCGTCGCCTTCTCCGGAGGGATCGATAGCACTCTGGTTCTGAGAGTCGCTCGCGAACAACTCGGAGACAATGCCGTAGCCATCACCGCCGTATCCCCAAGTCTCGCTCAAAGCGATTTAGAAGCCTCCCGGAGTCTCGCCGCCGAGATCGGAGTCGCTCATGAGGTGGTCCAGAGCCGAGAAACTGAAGACCCTCGCTACCAGCGTAACGACTCCCAGCGCTGCTATTTTTGTAAGACCAATGTCTATCAGTGCCTGATCGACTACGCAAAGGCGGAAGGCTTCAAGTGGATTCTCGATGGCACTAACGCCGATGATCTCGGAGACCACCGTCCGGGTCTGCGAGCTGCAAGAGAGCACGGGGTCCGCAGCCCACTTCAAGAGGCCGGGATCGGCAAGGGGGAGATCCGCGAATGGGCACGCCAGCTGGGCCTCTCAAACTGGAATAGACCAGCCAACGCCTGCCTCTCTTCCAGAGTGCCCTACGGCTCGGAGGTCACTCCAGAAAAACTCGCACAGGTCGAAAAAGCTGAAGCATCACTCCGTTCGCTGGGATTTCACGAGCTTCGAGTACGGCATCATGACCAGATAGCTCGTATCGAGGTGAGCCAGGATGAGCTCGCTCGTGCCGTGGAACAAAGCGATCAAATCACAAAGGCGATGAAGGAGGCGGGATTCCCCTATGCCGCTCTCGACCTCGCAGGATTCCGATCGGGGAGTATGAATGATGTCCTCAGGAAAAAATGAAACCCGAACGCATCGAACGACTACTCAATCAGGTCGCAACCGGCGACGTAACCGCCGCCAAGGCGCTGGAAGAGCTCCGGGACCTCCCGTTTCAGGATCTTGAGCACACAACCATAGACACCCACCGGGAGCTCCGGCAAGGAGCGCCCGAAGTCGTCTTCGGTGCAGGAAAGAGTGGGGAGCAGCTGGTTGAAATCCTCGACCGAATTTACCAGAGCCATCAAAGAGCCCTCGCGACCAGGGTCTCCCGTCGTAAGGCCCGCATTGTGGAAGAAGCACTACCCGAAGCCCGCTACGACAGGCTTTCGCGCCTTCTCGCTCTGGGACACCGCCCGGAAGCAAAAGCTCATCCCTACGCGGTTGTCGCCTGCGCAGGCACCTCCGATTTGCCTGTTGCGGAGGAAGCATCCCAGACCCTCGAGTTCCTCGGTCACCGGGTAGAGCGCCTCACGGATGTGGGAGTTGCCGGTTTGCACCGGCTTCTGGATAAGCTAGAAACTCTTCGAGAAGCGGGAGTAGTGATTAGTGTTGCCGGCATGGAAGGGGCCCTCACCAGTGTCATTGGAGGATTGGTCTCCTGCCCTGTCATTGGCGTTCCCACCAGTGTGGGATACGGGATCTCGAGAGGGGGTGAAGCTGCCCTGCACGCGATGCTTTCCTCGTGTGCTTCTGGTGTCTCAGTAGTCAACATTGATAACGGATTTGGCGCCGCAATGGTCGCCAGTACAATCATGCGATCTGGCGGGAAACACGCCGGTTGAGGCTTTCCTTCGGCCCCAATACCCTTTCCAATCCTCACATGCGCACGGCTTACTTTGACTGTATTGCAGGAGCAAGCGGGGACATGATGCTTGGAGCGCTGGTAGATGCGGGTCTGCCCGCTGACAAACTGGAGGCCGAGCTCTCCAAGCTTCACCTGAAAGACTTTCACCTGCATATCAATCGCGTCTCCAAGAATGCCTTCAGCGCAGTCAAGGTCGACGTCCATGTGCACGACGATGCCCCCGAGCGTCACCTCGCCGACATTGTAAAGGTCGTTGAGGACAGCTCCCTGTCCGCGCAGGTCAAGAAAACCGCTACCCGTATCTTTACCCGGATCTGCGAGGCAGAAGCTGCAATTCACGATTCTACCGTCGATAAGGTCCACCTTCACGAGGTCGGTGGTGTCGATGCCATTGTCGACGTTTGCGGTACCCTCGCCGGACTTGAGGCTTTGGGTATCGAACAGGTTCGCGTTTCTCCGTTTCCTCTTGGCCGCGGCTTTGTCACTGGTGCCCATGGACAGATCCCGCTCCCTGCTCCTGCAGCTCTGGCGCTAATGAAAGGTTGCCCTGTCGCTGGCAGCACCATCGATGCTGAACTCGTCACTCCGACTGGTGCCGCAGTTCTCTCGGAGGTGGCCGATGGATTTGGTCCTATCCCGCCAATGGCCCTTAAGTCAATCGGTTACGGGGCCGGATCCAACGACCTGGAGATTCCGAACGTCCTCCGCCTTCTTCTGGGCGATGCCGGAGGCGGATCCCGCCTTCTCACTGAAACCCTGATACAACTCGAAACCAATCTCGATGATGAGTCTCCCGAACTGGTGGGCCATCTCTCCCAGCTCCTGATGGAGGCAGGAGCTCTCGATGTCTCAGTGCTTCCTGCCCAGATGAAGAAAGGCCGGCCCGGAATACTCCTTCAAGTTCTTGCTAAACCACAGCAGGCCGACTCTCTGGAACACCTCCTCTTTCATGAGAGCTCTACTCTCGGGGTCCGCCGCCGGGAAGTACAACGCAATTCACTACCCCGTCGCAGCGAGGTAGTTAAGACCAAGTTTGGTGACATTCGGGTTAAGATCGCGACGCTACCAGGCGGGCAATCCCGGGTGACCCCGGAATATGAAGACTGCCGGGAAGCGGCCTCCAAAAGCGGCACTCCAATCCGGGAAGTATACCACCAAGCGGAGCACGAAGCTGCCCACGCCCTGAACCTTCCCCATTCTCACGAAGGTCATGCCCACTGAAGGAAAAGGATCCAAAGCAATGGGCCACTTGCTATTTTCCGTTCCCTCTTCCTTCTCGGGGTGTAGGGTAAGTCGTGCTTCAGATAGTCTTCAACGTGATTAGCGCTGCTGAGATCTCCCAACTCGGCACGCTGGAACAACTCGAGCTACTTGACGAATTCAAGGTTAAGGAGGAGGACCTTGAAAACCTGGAGGATGATCGGTTTGGAAGAATCGAGAGAGACAACAAGGTGCTCTTCCGCTTTCGCGCGAAGGAGTGGAGGTTCTATTTCGAAGTACTCGATGATCACGTCAAGGTGCACCGCGTCCTTCACAAGAATACCTTTCAGGACTTCCTCTTCCGTTCGAAACTACCTTTTGGCGCAGAAGACGAGGAGCTCGCACGATCCAAACAATTCTGGCACCTGATCGAAGAAGGCCGCAACGCGGATCCAAGCTAGTTGACGCGGACTGCACGCGGGCCTTGGAGAGGCGGAAAGCCCCCTATCTAAATATTTTTTGAACCAGAGCAGCTCAGGCTCCTTCCTCGTCCGCCTCCTCCTTCACCTCTGGCTCAGGCTTGTTGTCCTCACGGTAACGAAGGAGAGAAGCGAACTCCGCAGGAAGGGGCTTCCCCCCACCGAGGGACTTCTTCCATAGATCGCAAAGGGCAACCCCTTCTTGAAGGAGAAAATATCCCGGAGAATTGGGGTCTTCATCCTCAGTTCCCCATAGTTGAATGGCCAGACCGACTTCATCATTGCCCTTGATGACTCTCAGACAAGCGAGTGCGGCTTTCTGAGTCAGCTCCTCCGAGGCCGTATAGTCCGCAGTAAAGGCGCCGTTAAATGCAATCAGCGCATCCGTATCCCGGCCCAGCCCCTCGAGAGCAAGTCCATGACAATACTTCAACTGTGCCAAGTGCTCCCCAATCCACTTCTTCTCCGCGAGAACCTCTCTTACAAGCGCATCAAGACGGGGCCAGCTCTTTGTCCGCACCGCGTCCCATACAGCGTAAACTTCCAGCTGATTACGCTGGTGTTCACGCTCAAGGGTATCAGCCTGATATACGTCCAGCAGCTTTTTGAGGCCTTCGAGATCTTCCAGCTTCCGGCAGGTCTCTAGCTCATAGAATCCAGCCAACGTGCTATAATTTCCCCTGATTTCATCGAGTGTCTCAAAAGCTTTCTTACATGCGGCGAACTTCTCCCGGGCTCCTGCATAGTCCCGGCTCTCGTAGAGGTCCATTGCTTCCTTGAAGACAGGCGGCTCGAAGAAGTAGACCGATTTCACTGCTGATCGCTTGATCCGGCTCCTGTTCAGGCTCTGGGGAGTAGTCTTGTATTCGATCTGAGTCGTACTTGCCGCAGTCATCCAGACCTTGAGAACGTCCTCCTGCTTGCTTACCGGCTCAGTGTATATGATGACTCCCATTGCGTCTTCTGCGACAACCTTTGCCCCGGAGGCAAAGAGGAGAATGAAGCTTAAAACTAACTTGTTCATATCGTGATTCTGTTAGGGGTTGGAAGAGCGTTCTTGTTACTTCGGCTTCTCCTCTACGATCTTGGTTACCGAGCTGTGGCCCTCATAGCGCTCTACGAGATCACGCACAGACTCCCAGAGCTCTCTTTCCTCATCCTTCATCTGGTCAAGAAGATGCTCCGTGGATTTCCGGAACTTGTATCCGATCTCGTAAGCTTGCTGATGGTCGTCACCATTGTTGCGCTCCCATACCAGTTCCATCACTCTCTTCATTGAGGGTGCTGATATCCGGATAAGTCCCGTGTAGCTGGCCCAGGTGTTGTTGTAGGCAACGATGGCGTCCTCCCGCATCTTGCGCTTGTCGTAGGACTGCGAGAGGAAGAAGGAAGTCTCCGCGGCGTATCGCCGGAATCCCTCCGTAGTCAGATACTCCTTGGCTCGGGTTGTCAAAAGATCCCAGTCACCCTTAGCCGCCAGAATACTCACAATTCGATAAAGAGCTCTTTCCTTCTGTTTCTTCTGAGGAGCGTTCTTGAAGATGTGTTCTAGACTATCGATCGCTTTCTGCTTCTCGGTCGGGCTTTGTGATTCCCCGAGAATATCGGCCAATCCAAAGTTCGCATTGAAGCGGTATGACTGGTCCTCCCGCCTGACCACCTCGCTGTAGTAGGCGAGCGCATTCCTCGGAGTGCTGGTCATTTCGCGGAGGTAATCCCCGACACGAACCAGCACATAGTTCGTCAACTGGGCCGGCTCGAACTCGCCTTTCAGATCCCTGAAAAGGACACCCACCATGGCTTCCGCCGCGCGTTTGTCATTCGCATTTTCTTCCTTGTCGGCCTTCTTCCCTTTCTCCTCAAAGACAGTGATCAGGGCAATCCGAAGCAGGGCCTGAGCTTCCTTGTTTCCCGAGTCGATCCCGGGGAAATTGTAATAATGCTCTTTGAGGTCATCCTCACTGTTGCTCTCGAGGTAGGCTCGCGTGTAGGAGTTAATGGCCTCTTCCAATCCAAATGCTCCAGCAACAGAGGCGAGCTCTGCGATGACTCCCTGTAATCGCTCCAAGGCCTCTTCCTCACGCCCAACAACTGTTAATGGGTGAACCCCCGCAACCGCGGTCTGCGCCTTGTAAGGAGAGGCGGAACCGTGGTCCTTCCAGAACTCGTCATAGTAGGGGACCGCATCCTTTACCCGTGGATTCTCTTTTTTCCCTCGTTTCTCCGAACCCAGAAGCCCTACGAGGTAAAAGAGAGATTCACCGACAACAATGGTATTCTCGCGCCTCTTAGCGAGTTCCATTGCCTTCTTATAATAGGCTTCCGCAGGGTCCCACTCCTCCTGGGTCTGGAGAACATTGCCTTTGAGATTGAAGGCCATGTCCATGATATCGCTATTGGGAAACTCACTTTCGAGCCGATTCAATTTCACCAGCGCCGGGTCCAGTTCGTCTTCGGCGAAATGACAGTTCGCGCGGTCGTAGAGGGCAAACGGAAGATAAATATTCTTCCCAGGGTCTGGGTATTTAGAAAGGAACACATCGAGGAGTTCGGCCGCCTTTCCCCAGTATTGGAGTCGGGAGAGGTTTGAGCCCTGGAAATAGAGTGACGCCATCCGGAACTGGCTCTTCTCATACATCTCCACGTGTTCATCGAGGAACTTGCGCGC
>DFWB01000224.1:0-36971 GCA_002380675.1 Akkermansiaceae bacterium UBA4145 | reverse complement strand
GCCAGCTTGGGCAGCATCACGGTCGCAACTTCGATGCACTTCTCATATTCCCCCTCCATGAAGAGGCTGGTCAGCATCATGCTGCGGACTGACTCCACATGCTTGCTATCGGGGAAGGTTTTGAGGAAGAGGCTGCCATACTTCTCGGTTACAAGAACTTCCCCAATAATCGCGGAGGTCCTGACCAGATTATAGAGATTCTCTTCACGCTTCTTTGCCTTGCTGTGATAAAGTTCAAGCTGCTCGTAGGCGGCAAAAGCCCCACGTACGTTGCCATACTGCTCGTGAATGTATGCGGTAGCAGCGGTCGCAAAAACCTCATAGGGATTCCCTGATGCCCATTGCTTCTTCAGCTCTTCAAGGTCTGCTTCGAGCACCTTCTTCTCGATCTGCCGGTTGCTGCGAGGAGGGTCTTGGAATGGATTTTCGAATGTGCCAACCTGAGCAAGGCGGGCCTTGATGTCATCAATGGATGCCTTTGTGCTCGGCACCAGAGCATATAGCTCAAAGGCCGACCGTTCCATTTCCGCAGCAAGGGCATCTGCAGCAAGCTTCATCAAAACCGGGGCAAAGCGGTGCATCTTGAATGGCTCGAGGCGAATATCCGAACGGTGTTTCCCAAGGAAGTCCATCAGTGCCTGCTCATTCTGCTTTTCGATGACTGCCTCAACGAGATCCTGAAACCCTACCATGATCCCCTCATCCGGAGTGGGAAAGGTCTCCTTGTTATCAATAGCGATTTCGAGATTTTCTATGCCGCCCGGAACCTGGAAGAGTTTGAAGTGAGCCTTGGACATATTGACGTAGAACGCTCCCCGCGGATAAGCGTCCTTCTTCGGGTCCCGCTCCTGCAGAAATTTTTTGTACATCTTGATGGCCACTTCCCAATCCTGAGCTCCGATAGCAGCATCTCCCCATTTGAGTAGCGCCTTCTTGTGATAGAAATTGAAGCTGCCTTGAGTCGCCGCATCCAATCCGGCTCCCCCAGCGTTCTTATTCGGATATTTCGTGTAGCAGGCCTTGAACGAGGCCATCGCCTCTTCCCACTGCCCCAGTTTGAGTTCGCAGTATCCCTTGTGGTACCAAAACCAGCCAAACCTGGGCCCAAAAAGGGTTTTAGCTCTGCCATCATACTGGGCAACTGCCTTGGCCAGAATCGCGTGCGCTTTCGCCCACTCCTGCGCCTTCATTGCCGTCAGCGAATTTGCCCAAGCCGTTTCCACTCCTCCCTGCGCAAGTGATTTCTCAGGAAGACATAAGGATGCGCAGAGGGCCAGAAGGCCACAGAGGATCCGGTTCTTTGTGAATTGAATCATGTCGAATGGGGTTTGTAGTCTGGGTAGATTTTTTCTCAGAAACCGGGTCGCCCGGCAAGAACACCAACGTTTGGGCGAAGATTTTCTTAGATCCTCAGTGAGGCCTCCAGCACAAAATCGCTACTAGTAGTAGCTGGAGGGCAGCAGTAATACCCTATTTGAGCTGCTCGTCCTGAGCCACGAGATCAGTAAAGGTGACCGTGCTAATATCGTGCTTAGCGAGGTGGTTGAGGACATCCGAGACCACTTGCTGCTCGGCCTCCCCCTCAACATAAATCTGAACGAGAGGCTTGTTGTTGCCTGCTTTTGCAGCGGCGGCGTAGATTTCCAGTCGCTGATCGAGCACCGGGAGGATCCGTTCAGCGCCCTGCGCCTCAGTATCGAGAAGCTCCTCGGCAGCCCCGACGTTGGCATAAACATGGCCATCGTTGCTGACCTTGATGAAGAAAGGCTGGATATCTGGCTGAGCCTCGGAAGGCGCAGCCGAGGGAAGCGCCATACTATTGTCCCTCTCCTTCTGCTTAATGGTGGTAGTAACCAGAAAGTAAATCAGGAGAAGGAAACAGATATCAATGAGCGGCGAAATACTAAGCTCGGGCTTATCTTCCTCAAGGGTGGTAGCTCTACGATGTCTGGCCATGGGATCAGTTCTCCTTGCTTATGCTAGCTACTACGGGACCAGAGGCTCACAAAGATGACCTCGTTGACTCCTGCTGCCGCCGCTGCGCGAATGACACGACGGACATAGGTAAAGTGCACTTTACCATCGGCGCGAAGATGAAGTCTGGATTTCTGCCCCTTGAGGTCCCAGTTCTCCTTCTCTTTCTTGATAAAGTCGACCAGATCCTCGTCGTCCGCAAAAACCTCTTTGCCATCTGCCATCCGAAAGCGGCCCTCACCCGCAAATTCATCGCTATAGACGTTAACCACGATGCGGCCCATCTTATCGTTCTGCTTCTCAGAGTAGCGCGCAATAGGCACCTTCACACGCTTATCCATCTCCACGATGATAAGGGTGGCATTGACGATAAAGAAAATCAGCAGAAGGAAGACCATGTCGATCATTGGCGACATGTCGACCTGGGTATCGTCCTCCTGCTCTTGCTGGGTAGCGCGCAGTTTATTGGAAGCCATAGGTCATGCTGATTGAGAAGCCGAAAACAGAAGCGGCGCCGCCCTTACTTAGACTGCGATTCCTTCCGGGATCTTGGCTAGATACGCGTCCTGATTAACGGTCTGAATAGAAGCATTGATCAACTCCTCGGAGGTGTGATGAGCCTCCGCTACCAAGTTGTTCAGCTTATTCTTGAAGTAGAAGTAGGAAATCAGGGAGGGGATGGCGGTCAACAGTCCCCAGAAGGTAGTCAGAAGCGCAATCTGGATATCTCCCGCAAGCTGAGCGGGCTCAGCTGCACCAGTCGAACTGAGAACCCCGAACGCGTTGACCATTCCATACACCGTTCCAAACAGACCGAGCATGGGAGCTGCCTGAGCAATAAGCGCGATGTAGTTAATCCAGACCATGTTCTTCCGGCTTTCGTTAATGGTAAAGTCTGCAACCGCATCCTCTACTCCGTCTCTTCCAAGGTCCTCTGGCTTGGTGGCATCAATATTGGGCAAGGAGTAAGCCAGCATGCGGCCAAGGTAGCTCGGATGGGAGGCCGCGAGCTCAATCGCGGAGCGAACCCGGCAGTTCATCATATGATCGAGCAGGGCAGCCTTGAGATCATCGGGACAAAACTTCGGCTTGGTGAGGTTGATAAAGTTGAAAACACTGAGGGCGAGCAGGGCGATAATAGCGAGAGCAATGAGCCCCATCGGCCAGCCCCCGTCCAGAACCCACTTCTGGAGAGCATTCTTATCACCCGTTGGCGCTTCCCCCTGCGCCATGAGGCCAGGAGCCGAGACAAGGAGAGTGGTGAGCACTAGTGAAAAAGCGCTGAAGAGACCTTTCTTGGTTTTATAGATCATGGTTGATTCCGGGTTCTTGACGCGCGTCTGTGATGCAAGTAGCGCGGCGTGAGATTCTCCAAGGAGATGGGGGCGAGTAAAGGCTGGTTTTGAAAAATCTGCTGCCCCATAAGGGGAGGGTCTGCTGCCTCAAAGCACGAATATCCGTTTAAACCTTGAGCAAAAGGGCCTAAAGGGGAGAGCCCAACGGCGGCGGAAGCCCACTCCCCGAGCCTATTTTACCGCATCGAATAGTTCATCGGCCTTCAAGCCTTCTTAGTTTTGACGGGAGAGCGGCGCCTGGGGAACAAAGCGCGGCAGATTTCGCACACCCGCCCGTCACATCCCCGAGCACTACAAAACTCCCTCCCATAGAAGATGATTTGCAGGTGCAGCTGGTTCCAGCTTTCTCGCGGGAACAGCTGTTTGAGAGCCTTTTCTGTGTCCGCGACGTTTTTCCCACTCGCCAAACCCCAGCGTTGTGCAAGTCGGTGGATGTGAGTGTCTACCGGGAAAGCGGGAACCCCAAAAGCCTGTGAGATGACTACCGAGGCCGTTTTATGACCAACACCCGGGAGTGCTTCGAGGGCATCCAGGGAATTGGGCACTTCTCCCCCATGATTCTCCACGAGCATTCTCGACAGGCCCGAAATCGCCTTGGCCTTCCGGGGAGCGAGACCACAAGACCTGATTGCGATCTTAATTTCCTCTTCTGGGACTTCCTGCATGAGCTCCGGCGTATCCGCGAGGGCAAATAGCCCCGGGGTAACCTCGTTTACCCGCGCATCCGTGCACTGTGCAGATAGCAGAACTGCAATCAGGAGAGTAAAAGCATCACTGTGGTCCAGAGGAACAGGTGTCTCCGGATAGAGTTCGGCAAGGCGCCGGCGAATAAATTCTGCTCTCTCTGCTCTCGTCATATCATCGAGAGAGAGCCTGCCTCACAGCGATGGATTGCCTGCTTCCCTCTCCGCGGCCTGAGCGACCCTTTGCCGGCGAATCTTCGCGAGAGTTGCATAATACATCATCGCACAATGCGCATACTTGGTCCGTCCGCGGAGAAGATTCGCCGACTGCTCCCAAGAGCCCCATCGGATCACATTGATCTCAACATCTCGGGTGGCCCACTTTCTCATCAGCTTCAACGTGGGATGGTAGATATCAATCGTGTTCGTTCCTGCTAACGAGCGCCCATAGTCATCGACAACGTAGACCTGCGGAAGTCCCTTGATCCTGAATGCAGTTCCCACGGGATATCGGGACCAATCAGCTGCCGCGCTCCTGACCCGGCCATACTTGAGAATCGTGCCCATCGCGTTAAGGCGGCCTTCTGCGCCAACCTCGTTCTCTTGATGGGAGTAGGACGTTGTGCGCACGTAACGATGCCGCACGGACTCACTGTGGTAGGTAGGCCGGCCATATCTGTCGACCGGCAAGGTCGAGGCCGAAGCCTTCACCGCGAGATCGACCTGAGCCGGCAGAAACCCTTCGCCCTGCTGACCACTTCCCGCGGAGGACCAAAGAGAGCCAAGCCATGCAGCTCGGGCAGGCTTCACCTTCTCCAGCTTACTCTGCGAAGTCGCACCGGACAAAGGGGTCGCCGGCTGGAAGAAGCTGCAGCTGGGCAAGCTGCTTACGGCGAAAATGATCGACGCCACTTTGAGGAGCAGGACTTTCATGAAGACAGGCAGGGAGGCTTGATTGTCAATAAGGCCAAGGAAGTGCTCGGCCGCATTTTTTAGTCTAAAGGGCTCACTCCGACAATACTTTATTCACAAAACTATTCGCGCACAGGACAAACCTCGAGCGACGCCCGCACTTGAACTTACTATCCCCAACACCGGGAGCCTTGAGTTGGGGCTTGGTCCCCGCGGCTCTTCCTGCTTCCTTGGGACGGTGTCCCCGGTTCACTCGCTCATCGAGTATCTTCAGCAACTTGCACGCAGTGGCGAACGTTACGTTCGCCTCGATGAAGAAGCTAAGGAGATCCTCCGCGAGAGGATCCGCAAAGGGAAGCGCTCGGTTGAGGCTGGGCCCCGGCATCCCCCGGTAACCAAGGCAGTGGATATTGGCTCCGGCAACAGCCAGCAAACTGAGGCTCCCCCTTCGAAACTGAAAGCAGAGGGCGGAAGCGCAATCGAGAAACTCGCTTCTCTCAGGAAGCAGGCCGAAACATGGGAACCTGCCCTTTCCCTGTCATCACTACGCGACACGATGGTCTTTGCTACGGGCAACCCCGAAGCTGAGCTGATGCTGGTTGGAGAAGCCCCGGGCTACGAGGAAGAACGGCGAGGCCAGCCCTTTGTTGGAAAAGCCGGGCAAAAACTGGATCAGATTCTGATGGCGATGGGATTTTCCCGGGAGAGCGTCTACATTTCCAACATCTGTAAATTTCGGCCCGCGCTGAAAAACCAGACCACCAACAATCGAAAACCAACTCCTCTGGAGATGCAGGCCTGCCTTCCCTTTGTGAGGGCAGAAATCGAAATCGTGCGACCCAAGTGCATTATCGCCCTCGGCGGAACGGCGGCAGAGGGGCTCCTGAACTATGAAAACCAACCCGTCGGCCGCATGCGAGAGCAGTGGCATGAGTTTGAGGGTATTCCCCTGAGGGTAACCTACCATCCGTCCTACCTCCTTCACAACGATTCGGCAGTCACTGAGAAACGCAAAGTGTGGGAAGATATGTTAAGTGTTATGGAGCTTCTTGAGATGCCGATATCTCAGAAGCAGCGAGCATTTTTCGCTAAAAAATAGGCCGCAGAAAGTTTCTCGGCCTAGGAATGAAATTTCTTGTACGAATCAACGTTGATCCGTCGTTTCATGTCTGAAGGGACCGGCACCCTGTGACGGCCCCAGACCCTTTCTACTCTTCTTTGCAGTCTAGAGAAACGGTCTTGCCCCTCCGGATTGGTCTCCGGCGGGGCTTTTTTGCGCACCTCCGGATGACTGGTGACTTCCTTGGTTCTCTGGGAAATCCATTAAGCCCGTTCTCTCCGGTGCTGTTCTTTGACATTCGGCTCTTTGAATTCCAAGCTACTGCCCATGGCCGATCATCCCTTCCTCGCTGAGAACTTCCACATTCCCTGGTCTCAACTGATCCCTGAAAAGGTAGAGGTCGACATAGAAGCGGGTATCCTTGAGGCACAGCAGCGCATTGATGAAATCTGCTCCGTTCCGCACGAGCAGTTGACCTATGACAATACATTTGCCGCTCTAGAAGCTGCCACCGAATCTCTCTCCCGTGGCTGGGGCAGGCTCAACCATCTCTCGTCCGTCCGAGACAACGACACCCAGCGAAGCGCACTGAACAAGATGCTTCCCAAGGTCACGGCCTTTCACGCCTCCATTCCCCTCAACGCCAAATTGTGGGCAAGCTTGAAGTCGTTTGCGGAGTCCGATTCCGTAAAGAAACTTGATCCCGTATCGAAGCGCTTCGTTGAAGAAACCTGTGCGGAATTCCGCGACGCCGGAGCGGATTTACCTCCGGATAAAAAAGCGCGCATGGCCCAGTTGCAAAGTGAGTTGGCTAAGGCCACCAAGAAGTTCGGAGAAAACGTCCTGGACTCCGTAAAAGAATGGGAACTCGTTGTGAAAGACGAGGCCCTGCTGGCAGGGCTTCCGGAGAGCAGCCGGGCCTCTGCCCGTGCAGATGCAGAGGCCAAGGGGCTCGGTTCGCCAGAGGCTCCCTGCTGGCGTTTCAATATGCAATTTCCGTCCTTCTACCCAGTCCTGCAATATGCAGACAGCGAGGAGCTCCGCAAGATGGTCTTTGAGGGAAGAGGCTCCATTGGGCGCAGCGGCAAGTTCGATAATTCAACTCTCGTCTGGGAAATCGTCCGACTCCGGCAGGAAAAAGCAGAATTACTGGGCTTCGCAAATTTCGCCGACCTCAACTTACAGAGGAGCATGGTTGGTAACGGGAGCTCTGCACTTGGATTTGTTGAAGACCTCCATGAGCGCATCGTCGATGCGTTCCGTAACGAATGCCTTCAGATCGAAAGCTACAAAGCCCGCAAAACCGGCAAAGAAGTCAACCGCTTGGAGCCATGGGAAGTGTCCTACTGGGCAGAGAAACAGCGGAAGGAACAGTATGACTTTGATGACGAAGACCTGCGCCCCTACTTCCAGGTCGACAACGTAATGGAAGGCCTGTTCGGCCTGACCAGCCGACTCTTCGGAGTAACTATCACGCCACGCCGAGGAATCTTCGTCGAATCAGGGTCTTCTCACTCCGGGGAAGAAGTTGAGGTGTGGCACCCAGAGGTCAGCTTTTACGACCTGCATGATTCGGAATCAGGGGAGCTCCTTGGCTCTTTCTACGCTGACTGGCACCCCCGGGAATCAAAGCGCAGCGGGGCATGGATGAATTACCTCGAAACAGGGTTGCCCGGAAGTGGAGACAACGAGCGCAAGCCGCATCTTGGGCTGATCACCGGTAATCTCACCAAGCCCATCGGCGACCAACCTGCTCTGCTCACACACAGCGAAGTGGAAACAATTTTCCATGAATTTGGCCATCTTCTTCACCAACTCCTCAGCGACGTCCCGGTAAAAAGTCTTTCAGGGGTGAATGTGCCACGCGACTGGGTCGAGCTGCCTTCCCAGATCATGGAGAACTTCTGCTGGGACCGGGACTCTCTCAACTTTTTTGCCCGACACCATGAAACCGGCGATCCTATTCCGGACGAGCTGTTTGAAAAAATGATCGCCGCCCGAAACTACCTGAGTGCTTCTACCACCATGCGTCAGCTTGCACTAGGGAAGCTTGACCTCGAACTTCACACTCAGCCCGCCGCGTATCTCGATCGAGACCTCGATGAGGTAGACCAAGAAATACTGGAGAACTATAAGGCCGCTCTGGCCTCGCCTACCCCAACCATTGCTCGTCAGTTTAACCATCTGTTCGACAGCCCTGGAGGATACGCCGCAGGCTACTACTCTTATAAATGGTCAGAGGTTCTCGACGCCGACGCCTTCACTCGCTTCAGAGCCGAGGGCGTGCTGAACCCTGACACTGGGCGCGCGTTTCGAGATCATATCCTGAGTAAGGGCAACTCACGCCCCGTGGACGAGCTCTATCGTGACTTCATGGGCCGGGACCCGGAATTGCAACCACTACTCGAGCGCAACGGATTGGCTTAAGGCTCAGGCCGTCCGTCAATTCTTGGCAGCCCGGAAGCGATCCGGGAGCCAGGACGTTGAAACAACGTCCTCGATCTCCACTATCGCGCCTGAGAAACCCTGCGTATCAACTTCCATTTTGTGCCGCAGGAGAAGCAGAGCCATCACCGCCTCGTGGCGTTTGAAGGTGACAGGCCGGTTCCGCAACGCATCCGAGATCTTCCAGTCATCACCAAGATCCCTGGGCGCATATGCTAAAATCCTGTGCTGCTCCGCACGGTCATGGAGGATGTAGCTTCGCCACTTCTCGCTATCGTATCCACTGACGTAAAGGTCCGTCGGATGGAGCCAAACCCGCATCTCAACTGGAGCCTCTGGCTGACTGGAAAGAAAGTCTAACCAAGGCATGTCTCCCACTTCCGCGAAAAATTCCCAGAAGACTTTCGGCATGGACCCCTCAGGGAGCAGTAAAAGCCTTCTCCCCTTCTCTCCCGGAGAGTCGATTTTATAGAGAAACTGTGGCCTGCCACCCTTTCCAATTGCGCGATCCTGAAGAGTAAGTTCGTAAGCGTCAGGTTGTGAGAGAGGTTTAAAATAGCGCTCAAACTTATTGCGGATGATTTCTGATTGCCACACGAATGGTAGAGCTGCTTGCGCGCTGGTCGCGTTCAGGTAACCCCGGGCAACAGTCTCGGCCATCGCCGCTTCCGGGTCGTCTTCCATCAGCTGACTCAGGCCTGTCGCCTGGGGACTTGTGAGCGTTAGCTCTTCTCCCACTTTCTCTCCGCGAGCAAGAAAGGTCCCAGTCCATAGAATCACAGCCATACTCAGCAGGGCGACCCCGGTCACGGCGACAAGGACAGTGGTTTTTGGAAAGCTACGAATGAGCCCCGAACCCCCAGTGCCATGGCGCAAAGAGCTTGCCTCCTCTGTCCAATCCTTCTGCCCGTTTCTTTCCCGCTGAAAATTATGTGCTATTTGAGCCGCTTCGCGCCGGACCAATACTCGGGCTTCAACGGGGTTCGCCTTGGTATGTTCTTTGCTTCCTTCCGTTTCTTGAGGATCCAAATGGATGACTCCCGAGATGCTCTCCCGGTTACTCCTAGTGTCCCCGTCTACACGTTCCTCGTTGGTTGAAACCTCAACGGATTCCTCCCATTTCTTTGTATGATCGGTGCCTTCTTCTTCAGGCGGTAACGGCGCCTTCCCCTCATGCCGATTTAGCCTTTCGTCCAAAACTCCCACGCTGTCAGCAAGGGCCTTCAGTGCTCTGGCAAGAGTGACATCCGTGGTGTCGCTCTCGGCGGATTCGGCGGCGGGTTTCTTGTAGCGCTCCACCAGAAGGGCCGATTTGTCTGCGACCGAACTCAAGTCGATGGGCGCAAATTCTTCCGGGAGGGTCATACTCACAGGAATTGCCATTTGCTCATCGCATTCCCGGTAGCGAACTTTCACCTGGCACCCGGGGCACGTTTTTTCCGCTTTTGAGTTGAGCTCCTCAAAAACGACTTCGGCGCCACAAGCAGCACATTTAAGAATTACAGCCATCGTCCGGGGGGCAACAGGGACTGTGTGCTCCCTGCCGGGCAGCGATCTTGCCTGCGGCATCCCGTAGGAAACAAGGAAGAAGATGGCCCCTTCCAAAAACTATATCCAGACAGGGGACCTAGGGTCTGACGGTCTCCCGGGCCATTCCCTTGGAGCCCCAGTAAATGCTCCCCTCCGCTGACAGCTCTCCCATGATTCTTTATTTGCCTGCAATATCCCCGTGTGCGGCCACTTGATCAGGGTCCTTCTCTCCGGTGATGCTATCCTGCGATTCTTCCTCGGTGGAGATCGCACTTGAAGGAGAGGGGCGAAGGTAGCTCTCCATTGGCACTTCCCGGAAAAAGGTTAGTGCCAACCATGCCAAAATCAGGGCTCCTACTGAGGTGACAAAGAAGCGGAGGTTCATTAGAGAGGGCTTTGCTGAGCGAACGCCTTAATTTCTCTTAAATATTAACGTTAAGCAATCTATTTTCCCCGCCGCGAATAGAGGAAGGGCCAATCCTCTGGAGCCAATGCATCCTCTCATTCTCTATCGCCGCCCCACGACGTTCGCATCCGAAGCGATCCCGTAGCGATCCACACTGCTAACCGCAATAGCGTCTGGAGAGCCCCTAAGGCTCACATTCAGACGGGACCCATGTGTCACGGCGTAAGTGTTCCAACTGGAGCCGTAACGGGCTTGGACAACATACTTGGTGGCAGACGAAACCTTGGACCATTGCAGAAGGGTCAACCCTTTACTCGCACTCGCACGCATGCGCGGCGCCTGAGGCCTCGTCTTGCTCAACCACGGCATGGGTGGCACGAGGGCAGGATGAGTGTAGATACTCTTGCTTAATGCCGTAGTAATCCCCCCTCGGTTTTCCATAAGGGACTTCGCACTCCAATGAACATGCCCAGCGTAATTTCGGCCTACACTACGTGAGAGCCGTAACTGGTTCACCATTTCGCTGGCAGGTCGACCTGGATCCTCGGTGGACTTGATACGAGCTGTCGCAAGTCCGGGCCACACTGGACGGACGCCCTGGGCTCGCCACCATTCAAGGAGTAGAGGAAAACTCTGAGGCCCTTTGATTCGCCAGTAGAGCTGGGGGGAAAGGTAATCACACCACCCTGAAGCCAGCCACTTCCGGGAGTCCGCAGCCAGATGCTCATAGGCGTTAATATGAGCCATAGTTCCCCGGGGGACTCCTGGCTTCCAGATTCCAAAAGGGCTGATCCCAACGCGCACCCATGGCTTGATCCCCTTCACCTTCGAGTACATGCCCCGCACGAAGGAGTCCACATAGGCCCGCCGCTGGGAAGGGGTCTTGCCATCTGGAAAGTCAGGGGTTGGCCGTCCTTTGACAAGATCGGGATAAGGGTAGAAATAATCGTCAATATGGATTCCGTCTACGTCGTAACGCCTCACAACATCGGCTATGACGTCCAAGGCCCGGCGCCTCGTAAAGCTGCTCGCCGGGTCCATCCACCGGTGGAGCTTGAAGTCGCGTATAATTGAGGGGTGGGTCCGAGAAACGTGATCTGGAGAAACCCGATGGTCCCTGTGAGGCGTTGCCCGAAATGGATTAAACCAAGCATGAACCTCGATATTGCGAGCGTGCGCCTGCTTAATACAGTAAGCGAGCGGATCGTAGCCCGGATCTCTTCCCATAGTGCCTGTGAGCCACGGGGACCAAGGTTCAATCCGCGATCGATATAGGGCATCCGCTTGGGGGCGCACCTGAAAAATCACTGCGTTCATCCGCAATGACGCCATCCGGTCGAGAATCCGGGTCAGCTCGGCCTGCTGCCGCTGGGCGCTAAGCCCCTTTCTCGAAGGCCAGTCAATATTGTAGACGCAGGCGATCCACGCCGCCCGAAATTCTCGGTCGGGAGCCGGTGCTTTCTCCCTGCTTCCAACGTAACTCTGGGCCCATGAACTGCAGACAAGGAGCGCCCATACAATTACCGGTCGAAGCATCAGACCTAAACGTTTCAGGTTTCCTTACTATTTCCAAGGCGATTCGACGGGCCGTCTCCCTCAATCCAGCTGACCGCTCGTCTCCCCCAAGATCCAACTCCTACCAGTTCAGGCCATGGAGAGACTTCGGCAGAAACTTTCCATCTTTTCGGACCAGCTTACCATCAAACCAGATCTCGCCACCTCCATGATCGCTGCGCTGGATACTCACCATGTCCCAGTGCACCTTTGACTTGTTGCCATTGCTGGCCTCGTCATAGGCCTGCCCGGGGGTGAAATGGAAGGACCCGGCAATTTTTTCATCAAACAGTATATCACGCATGGGCTCACGGATTTCCGGATTAAACCCCAAAGCGAATTCTCCGATATAGCGCGCGCCTTCATCTGCATCGAGTATCTTGTTAATCTCCCGGTTTTTGCCTTCTGACTGTGCGTTTACGATCTTGCCGTTCTCAAATTCCAACCTGATGCCATCAAATGGGATCCCGTTATAAATCGTCGCGGCATTGTGCGTGATGACTCCATTGACCGAGTTCTTGACCGGAGCGGTAAAACACTCCCCATCAGGAATGTTGCATTCGCCGCCACAGGGAATCGCGGGAATATCCTTGATCGAAAATTCCAGATCGGTTCCTGGTCCCTTGATATGAACGTGCTCGGTTTTTGTCATCAGACGGCCCAAGGCGTTCATCGCAGGCTTCATCGCCTTGTAGTTCAGAAGGCAAACCCGAAAGTAAAAATCCTCGAACGCTTCCGTGCTCATTCCTGCCTGCTGGGCCATTGCCGCATGGGGCCAGCGCAATACGCACCACTTTGTTTTTTCCACCCGGTGACGCAGGACCCTGCGAGTATGCCCCTGAGCCAGATCCATTCGCCCTGGAGGCACGTCACTCAATTCCGCGATATTGTGGCTCCCTCGCACAGCAATATAAGCATTCATATCCCGCATTTCGGCCATCCGGTGCTTGGCCGTCAGCCGATACTGTTCATCCGTGGCGCCCACCAAGAGTTCCCGTGCAACCCGCATAGAATTCATCGTCACGAACGGAACTGCGCCACGCCGGCGCGCCTCGCGGACTAAGGCAATCCCCACTTCTTCCGGGACATCATAAAGGTCAATGAGAACTTTTTCGCCCCTCTTGAGGTTAGTGGAGTGGCGAACTAGTTGTCCTGCGAGCTGATCAATACGGGGGTCGTGCATGCTTCCGGGAGCTTGGGGGAATTATCATTTTAGCGCCAACAAAGTCAGCACCTGTTGCTCAAGGTCTCTTCGGGCGACATAACCCTGAAGGTGCTGGAAAATCCCACTAAGTCGGGGGCCGTCTCCATGAAGCATGGCGACAACAAGCCGCCGAGGTTCATGATCTTGGATTTTGCCATAGTCAACGTCGCCGCACTATGCCGCCCTTCTTTAATCTGAGCAAGTGAAAGGAGAGCGCCGCCCAACCCTCAAGCCTGATAAAATGGGCCCCTAACACTGGATTGACTCACTGCGCTTGTCTCACGGAGCATCCGCTCCTAGCCTTCCAGGGTGATTCGTCTCGGTATTCTGGGCTCCGGCTCTGGCTCCAATATGCAGGCCATCCTCGATGCTATCCAAGATGGTAAGTTGGAAGCTGAAATCGTCATGGTCCTCAGCGATATTCCGGATGCCTATATTCTCAAGAGAGCGGCACAGGCAGGATTACCCACGGGGCTGATCGACTGCAGGGGCCTCCACTCCAAGTTTCCGGAGGACGCGCAGAGAGAAACCGCGGACATTCTCAAACAGGCTGGGGTAGAATTGATTTGCCTCGCGGGGTTCATGCGACTCCTCCGGCCTCCTCTTCTCGATGCCTTTCCCGGGCGAATCATCAATATTCACCCTTCTCTTCTTCCCGATTTTCCCGGCCTCGACGCATGGACCCAGGCTGTAGAGGCAGGAGCTCGTGAGAGCGGGTGCACCGTCCATTATGTCGATACAGGAATGGACACCGGCCCCATTATCGCCCAAGCCAGAGTCCCTGTTCATCCCGATGACACCCCAGGCTCTCTCCACGCCAGGATTCAGGGCGAGGAACACAAGATTTACCCGGCCGCCATTGCCAAGGTTGCCGTAGAAATTGAATGGGAATAGGGCCCTGGGAACGATCGTCCCCAAAAAACAGTGATTTAAAGCCGCTTAGTTACCGGCCACCCTCTGTGAGGCAGTGTCTATCCCGTAAGTTTCCGATTTTCCCCCGGGCTGTTACGAGGTAACTCATCCATGTGCTCCAAGCTTCTCTACAGACTCTCCGGGCAACGCTCAATGAGACAATTCTAGGCTCAGAGCGGGCAGCGGACCTGCTCCTCACCGCCCTTCTCGCGCGAGGCCATGCGCTTGTGACAGGTCCCCCGGGGATTGGAAAAACATCCCTTGCCTCAACCCTTGCGATGTCTCTCGGCGGAATGTTCAAGCGGCTTCAATTTACGCCGGACCTGCTTCCTTCGGATATCATTGGCTACAATCTTTACCGTCAGCAAAGTGGCGACTTTGATTTTATCCCGGGGCCCGTGTTCTCCAACCTTCTTCTCGCCGACGAAATCAATCGGGCTTCACCCCGGACGCAGTCGGCTCTCCTTGAATCCATGAACGAGCGGCAAGTGTCCGTGGACGGAGAAACTAAAAAACTTCCCGATCCCTTCCTCGTGGTGGCAACCCAAAATGACACCTCCTCCACCGGGACATTCCCTCTTCCGGAGCCACAGCTGGACAGATTCCTTCTTTCGATTCCAATGGCTCTGCCTTCCGAGGAGTGCCAGCTCGCCATTCTGAAACTTCATGGAAGTGGGCCTCCCTCCCCCTCAGGACAGGCCCCCCACCCCGTGCTCTCCATTGAAGATCTCACCATCCTTCAGGAAGAGGTCACGGAAGTTCCGATCTCAGACAACCTTCAGCGCTACCTTCTCGCCCTCTGCCAGACAGCGAGGTCTCTTACCGGTCAAGACCATGCAATCTCCGTCCGTGGCACTCTGGCGCTTCAGTCTGCCGCTCGCGCGTTTGCACTTCTTGAGGGCCAGAACGCCGTTCACCCCGATCACGTGCAGGCGGTCTATCCCCACGTTCTCCGTCATCGACTTTTGACCGATGACACTCTGGACCCAGACCCCCTTCTCGACGCTGCTCTGGATCAGACCCCTGTCCCCTGAAGAGCCCGTCTGATCCTCGGTAAGCAACACCCCGCTTCACCGCACAGAGATCTAAAACATCCTCGAACCCTCTCCCGAGCTTACTACCCATGCTGACCCGCCGCGGTGCCATCCTCCTCGGGGCTTCCCTCGCTCTGATAACCCTTGGGGGGGTTCGATCCGATGGCATTCTCATCACCCTCGGATTGAGTGGAGGCCTCCTGCTCGCAGGGGCCTGGTTCCTCGTTCGGAAAAACCTTGCCTCCCTTTCGCTCAGTCTCCGGGCGCCGACAAGAGTCTATGCTGATCACCCTTTTGATCTGAGGGTTCTCCTCCATAACGAGCGTAGTGTTCTGGACGCTTTCCAGATCAGGATCGCTCTCAGGCTTGCTGGGCAGGTCGAAATCCGGAGCTTTGCCCCCTGGACTGCAGCGGGTTCCGCCTCAGAGGTCCATCTACGGGGAACGATTCCCGGGCGCAGTGCCCTTTCTGAACACGAGTATTCTCTGAAAACGACCATGCCCCTTGGCCTCTTTTCCCTGACAGCCTCCGGGGTGATCTCTCACGAGATTCTTGTTTTTCCCCGGCCGCTTACTCCGCGGGAGCTTTCAACTCAGGGATCCCTCCATGATGCCTCCCTGCTACCTGGCATCACCTCTGGCCAAGCCCCCGGGGAGCCGCGAGGAATCCGACCTTGGCAGGCGGGAGACCCAGCCAAACACATTCACTGGCCTGCCTCCGCACGCTCATTCACCCGGTGCAGGGGCCTGCGGGTTCGCGAGAATGACCCCCCGGGCTTCTACCCCAGACATTGCGTCGTGCTTTTTCACTCCTTTGGAATGTCGGGTCAATTGATCCGGGCAGACCGCTTCGAATGGGCCCTCTCGCTCGCGTGCGGGACACTACGTCACCTTCGTCAACATGGCATCCCGACAACCTTTCTCGCTGATTTTAATCAATGGGATCCTCTTCCCGTGAGCTCGAGGAGCAGTTTCGGCAACCTCCTTGTCTCGCTGACTCGGGCACAACGCCGACATGACACCGAAGCTCATGACCTAATTTCAATCATGGAGCGGATCGCGGATGATGACTCCCTCATTATCATCTCCGATATGCCTACGGAATCCTGGGCCGATACTCTCCCAAGGAGGCCCGCCATCAGCGTGGACATTCGCCAGCATAACTATGGGGCAAGAACTCTTAAGGTTCGTAGCCCCGCACCATGAGCAAACCCTTTGTCCTGCCCGGCTGACCGGGAACACTCGAATGCGCAGCATCTTCCTCGCTCTCACAGTCCTCGCCGCCTACGCCCTGCTTCGCGGCTTGCCAGAAGAACTGCATCCTGTCCTCCGCAACTGCCTGGCCGTCCTTGTCCTCGTCCTCGGAATTGGCCTTTGGCAACGTCGGGCACAACCGGCAGGCAGTGTTGCTCGATCTCTCCGGCGACCTTCGTGGTCCGATTATCTCGCTGTCGGCCTTGGCGTCTTGAGCATTGAGTGCCTCTTCTTGTGCTTCCTTACTGTGATCCCATCCCACGCCGAATCCCTCTCGCTGCGTATTTCAGAGTCGCTCTCCGTTCAAGGGCGCGAGGCCACTCAAAGTAGATCCGACGAGGACCTTTCCTCACACGGGAGCAGTATTTCCGGAAACTGGCTCTGGGATACGAAAGGGCGGCGTCCCCTTCCCCTCACCAGCAACGCCCGCCCCTCAAACAAACCCGAGATTTTTTTCCGCCCGCGGGACCCTTCAACAACCGGATTCCTTCTCCGGAGCAGGGCATACCTTCGAGCCTTCGCACTGGAGCGGTTTGATGCCGCGACATGGACGCCCGTTGGAATGCCTCCCGCTTTGCTCACCCCTGACGAGGGCGGCAGGGTCAATCTGAGCCAACCGGAAACTCGTCCCGGCCCCCTGCTCAGGGGAGAAATTATCCAAGCCTCCCACCCCCGTGGAGAAGACCTCTTCACCGCCCCACAGGGAGCGACCCAAGGCTGGGTGCCGCAGCTCCGGCACGTGGACCCGGGCATTTTTCGCCTCAACCCTGCGAAGGATCCCGAGAAGGGATACACTTACGAGGTAGCGGCAAAAACCGTTACCCTGACCGGTCTTCTAGAATCCGGCGAGCTCCCAAACCTCAGGTTTCCTGATCTCCCTGAGGACTCTCCACGCTTACAACTTCCATCCAGCGAAGAGCTCCGCGATGAAATCATCAATCTTTCCAGTAAGACGCTCGGCGATGCCGCTTCGCGGCTGGTCGGCCTGCGGAACCTTCTCTGGCAGAATTTCCAGTATTCCCTCGAGATCGAAAACCCCAAGGGAATCGATCCCGTTCTGAATTTCTTAAGGGACGAGAAACGAGGCCATTGCGAGTTCTTTGCCACCGCTGGGGCTCTCCTCTGCAGAGCCCTGAATATCCCTTCTCGTATTGCCTATGGTTGGAGCGGGGGCAAGTGGTATGAGGGGCCTGGATACCTGATGTTCCGCGCCAGTGAGGCCCACGCTTGGACCGAGATTTATCTCGAGGGCGTAGGCTGGGTTGTCTTCGACACCACGCCTCCCGGAGCAAGAACCCCACTTGATCTTGCCGACGCCAACGATCCTTTGCCGCTGATGGAAAACGACCTCCTCGATTTGGATTCTTCCGCCGCCGCCCAAGAACGCGCCAGAAGCCTCTGGACCTATCTCGCCCTCAGTGCGGGGCTTGGCCTCCTTCCTGTGTGCCTCGTCCTGCTCCGCCTTCGGCGAAGATCTCCAAAAGGGGTGCAAATAGTGTCCGAGGGCCTCCTTCCGAACGCACCGGGTTATCTCACCAGGTTCCGACAAGCCTGCCGGGAGCAAGGTTACCCCATGCCTCCCAGCCGCACTCTGCGGCAGCAGTTGCACTCCCTTGCACAACGCGACCAGGAGCCCACCTTCGCAAAGGAGCTCCTGCAATATCATTATTCTATCACCTATGGGAACGGTGCTCCCTGCAGGGAGCAAGAGTCCAATCTCATAAAGGCCATCAAACTCTGGTCCTGAGCTCTGGCTCAAGCGCTTAGCAACAGGTTGGCCTACTCCGAAATACGAGCCGCCCGAATTGCCCCGGCAAGATTCCTTATTCTCCCCCCAAGTTTTCCGTCGGTTTCGTAATATGGGGGGGCCGCAGGTAAAAGGGCTGGGGGGGGATCCTAGCCAGTTCCTCCTGCTCTTCATCCGTCCGGCCCAGCCATGACTCAAGAAGGAACGCCGCTGAGGGGAGCTCCGGACGAATCTGGTATTTGCTTAGCCCGAGGCGGCTCACCTCATCCAATGTCACCAAGATCTCCCCGTGCTCCACAGCCACCCGGGCCCTCTCCTCGAACTGGAGGTGTTCAGAAAGGACCGGAGCAGCAGAGAGCCTCCCCCTATTGAGATCGATGGTGCAAAATGTGCCCCTTCTAGCATCGCCCAGGGCAACACACCTCCCTCCGGTTCGGACCGTCGGCAGGCTCTCCAGAGAGCAAATTCCAACCGTTGGGCACCGATGGACAATCCCTATACCCTGTCCTGCTGCAATTCCCACCCTTGCGCCATTGTAACTGCCTGGCCCGGTACCAACGACAACCAGCCCGACCCTCCCCTCCCCAACGAGACCCAAAATCTCCCCAAGGGGCTCCATTAGAAGCTCTGAGGGCCGTCTCGAGGCCTCAAATTCCAAGGAACGGATGACCTCGCGCCCCCGGGCAAGAGCCACCGATCCCCGGCTACTACTTGTCTCTATCGCAATCATGTAAACCGCTCCCACGCCCTGATGGTAGACTTCACCGGAAAGTCTCCAATCAAGAAACGATTTGAAATCTTCATCCATTACATCTTGCGCGTTACGGTCTGGACCGCTTTTTTCTCGGAGCGCATCGTCCCGTTCCGGGAGGCTGCCATACATTTTCTATCCCCAATTTGATCTGTGTCCGATTACGCCAAAGGCCTCGAAGGAGTTACCGCCAACGAATCTGTTCTCTCAAACGTCGAAGGCCTTGAGGGTCGGCTCTCCTACCTCGGCTATCACATCGATGATCTCGTAGAGCATTGCTGCTACGAGGAGGTGGTCTACCTTCTTTACCATCGGAAACTACCAACGCTCTCTGAACTGGAGGCATTCAAGAAGGATCTGGCCAGCAGGCGGGCGATTCCTCAGGGAGTCATTGACTACCTGAGGGCCGCTCCAAAAGGCGCCGGACCCATGGACGTTTTGCGAACCGCGGTCTCAATGCTTGGGCTTTACGACGATCGGGCAAATATCGGCGAGCCCGACCATGCGGCAAACCGGGAGGTCGCGATGTCCTTGTGCGCTCAGGTAGGAACCATCGTAGCCTATTTCCACCGCGCAAGGCAGGGGCTTGAGCTCCCACCTATTCGCGAAGACCTTTCGGAAGCAGGCCATTTCATCTACCTCTACACAGGAGAAGAGCCCGGAGAGCAGGCCACCAAAACCCTCGACGTTGCATATATACTACATGCTGATCACGGGATGAACGCTTCTACCTTCTCGGCTCGCGTCACTGTTGCGACCCTTTCGGACTTTTATTCTGCTATCACATCCGCGATTGGCACTTTGAAGGGCCCTCTCCATGGAGGTGCTAATGAGGGCGTCATTAAAATGCTCGAGGAAATTGGGTCCGTGGACAAGGTAGACGCCTACATTGAGGATGCCCTTGCAAACAAACGCAAGATCATGGGTATCGGGCACAGGATCTACAAAGTTCTCGATCCGCGCGCTCCTCATTTGAAGCGTATGGCCCGCAAGTTGACCGAGGAGCTGGGAGAACCAAAATGGGTTCAAATGTCAGAACGTATCGCCCAACTCATGGAGGAGCGGAAGGGATTGAATGCCAATGTCGATTTCTACTCCGCTACCGTCTACTATTCGCTGGGGCTTCCTACGGATCTTTTTACCCCCATCTTCGCCATTGCTCGAACCAGCGGATGGACCGCTCAAGTCATGGAGCAGCTGGAGGACAATCGTCTTTACCGTCCTCTTACCGAGTATGTCGGGCCTCAGGAGCTTTTCCCGGTCCCCCCAATCTCCGAGCGCTAGGCCGTCTTAAGCATCAGCATTCGCGCTCCTACGAGAATTAGGAGGATCCCGAAGATCCGGGTGAGCTGCTGATTGCTCATATTTCTCATAAGCTCCGTTCCATACCACGCCGCTACTGCCGCACCCACGGCCGTAAAGGCAACGAGCCTCCAGTCAATCAGGTCACTTTTCCTGAGGACGTGATTTGCTGTCCCAGCCAGCGCGGTCACCACCACGACTGCCAGCGATGTTGCAACTGCGTGCTTCTGGCCCATCCCGAGAGCCAGGACAAAAGCGGGAACCATGAGAATTCCTCCGCCTACTCCGCAAAGAGCTCCAGCCAATCCTGCGGCCAATCCTACGATAAGACCTGTTATGACGATTTTCACCCTCTCAGGGCATCACGACTGGAACGTTTATCAAGAACGCGTTTTCAAGAGTCGCCCCTTCATCACGCGCTCTTCCTTGAGCGGCTCTTCCCAATCCCCATGGTAAGCTCAGCAACTAACCGATGAAGAACCATTCGAGGATCCAGCTGGGTTGTGACAAGAGACTTATCCGCATTGAGGGCTGATTCCAATGCTTGGCTCATCTCGCTGATAGTCACTTGTCCGGCTTTTCGGGCCGCGAAGAACAGTCCCCACGCATTGACGCTTCCGCTCTTTGTCCGGGGTAGCCAGGCGATATCGCCCTCCGGTAGCTGATTCAGGGCCGAGGTAAAGGAGCGCCCGTTATGGGTTGGCAGCCTAGGATGAGAATCGAGGAGGACCCGCGCCATAAACAGATTCCGGATGGTGGGGATGATCGCCGCACGCATCAGCCCAATGGCGCTTTCGCCTTTCTCCAACTGGGCATCAACCAAAGAAATTGCCCGCGCCGTATCCCGGCTCTCAAGGGCCCTTCCGATTTCCCAGACCACTCCTTTACGGCTGAGGGGGACAATCAGACGAACATCCTCCAATTCGATAAGCCTCCTGTCCCCAAGATAAAGACTAAGTTTCTCCAATTCATTACCAATCTGACGGGTCTCTTCACCAGCCATCTGGACGAACAGGTCCAATGCCTCATGCTCGAATGCGAGTTCCAGCTCCTTCGCTCGGGTGGTCACCAGCAACGCTACCTCATCCTCCCAGCCGTCCTTAGAGACATCGATTTTATCGAAAGTCGCAACCTCTCCATTTTTCTGCAGCCATTTGTAAAACCCGCGGCGCTTATCGATCGCCACTGCACTGATAAGAAACGTTACCTCGTTCCCAATGCCCGCCTTCAATACCTCAAGCAGGTCTTCCACTCCCTCCTTGGCCCTTTCCGACCCACCGGTTCGGTCATCAGCCAGAAAATTTGCACCCTTGAGCCATACGATCTTATCGGCTCCAAAGAACCCGACGGTTTGCAATGCCTCAATCGTCCTCGCGCAGGCACGGTAGGCTTCCTCCGCATTCGCTGCGGTCCCCTCGATCACATCGTTCGTGAACTCCTCTGCCTCTCCAACGGGCTTAAGCTCATTGAAAAGCGCAAGCGCCTCCTCCGACACCCGGCCTTCATCGGTACCAATGACAGCATGAACCGGTCCTGACATGTCTATATGCTAGAATGGCCGGTAGCAGCCCAGCAAGCCCACACGAGAGCATACGTGGGTGGGCACGACACTTAACAAGGCCTGAATGCGCACCAGTTGGAACAATATCTGCTCACATTGTGTTTCACTACCCGGCCGTTTTGGGCTACGCTTCTCTCCCGACCCATGAAGTTACTTTCCCTGCTTACTCTCTGCGTCACGCTTACCATTCCCTCTCAGGGTACGTTAATTATCACAGGTGTGTTCGATGGGCCGCTACCAGGTGGAGATCCCAAAGGAGTCGAGCTGTTTGCCACCTCGGACGTAACTGACCTCTCAAACTTCGCCCTCGGTGTTGCGAACAATGGTGGTGGAACCGATGGCGTTGAGACCATTCTTCCAAGCCAAGCCCTCTCCGCCGGAAGTTTTTTCTTCGTAGCGACTGAGGATACGGATTTCGCTTCATGGTTTGGCATTGCGCCAGGTCATGTTGGAGGAAATGGGATCAACCATAATGGTGACGACGCGATCGAGCTCTTCTTCGACGCGACGGGATCGTTCGCAGGGGATGAGACCGTCATAGATATCTTCGGCGACGTCAACATCGACGGAACTGGCACGGCTTGGGACACTGTAGACGGATGGTCTTACAGGAATGATGGAGTTCTAGCCAATGGCGGGACGTTTGATTCCAGCAATTGGACATTCTCTGGTCCCAACGCTTGGGATGGCGATGACAATTTTGACGGGGGGAGTGATAACGGGACCAACCTCACCGCTACGCCACCGTTTCCTGCTGGAACCTTTCAGATCCCGGAGCCGACCTCAACTCTGCTTGGAGCCATTGGTCTCGGTCTTTTGTGTTTCCTCCGGAGGAAGCCCTGATCGACAAGTTGACGGTTATTCCGACAGAGGGGCATCAGGCCCCGACTCTCGGTGTCTCCTCGCAGCTGTTTTAGCTCTGGCCTCCTGGAAGAAGCGCTGAAGGAGCTCTACACATTCATCTTCGAGCACCCCTCCGGTCGCTTCACAGCGGTGATTCAGAGGAGGGTTCGACTCCAGAAGGTTGATCCAGCCCCCTGCAGCTCCCGCCTTCAGGTCGGGGCACCCGAACACCACCCGCTCCGGGCGACAGTGCACAATGGCTCCCGCACACATCGGACACGGCTCCTTGGTCACGTAGAGAATACACTTCTCCAAGCGCCAGTCTTCCAATCTGTTCTGAGCTGCCGTTAGCGCCAACATTTCCGCGTGCGCTGTGGCGTCACGAAGGGTCTCAACCTGATTCCATCCCCGAGCGATTATCTCTCCCTCTCGCACCACCACGGCCCCAATAGGCACTTCTTCGGCCGCATAGGCCTTGCGGGCCTCTCGCAAGGCCTGCCCCATGAAATAGGCATCGCTGGCGAGGTCGATAATCAGGTCTTCACTCACTCACAAGAAGCAAGCACAATGACGGGAGTAGCCAAACCACGAAATCGTCTACTCCACAAATCTTAAGACCCACCATCTGTGAAAGACTGGGAAGTCTTGAAAAGTAGCGCTGGCCGGTTAGAAAAAAGACGTGAAGAACTGGAGCAACGCAGACCGGATCGTCGCGCCCTCCGTCTTGGCTGCAGACTTTTCTCGTATTGCGGAAGAATGTTCGAGGGCGATCACTGCTGGGGCAGACTGGCTGCACCTCGACGTCATGGACGGGCATTTCGTTGAGAACATCTCCTTCGGACCTGCAATGGTGGAAGCGATTCACGCAACCAATGACATTTTCCTCGATGTCCATCTGATGATCGAGAAGCCTGACCTTTACGTCCCAAGGTTTCTCGAAGCGGGGGCGGACCTCATCTCCGTTCACGCCGAGCCGGAGGCTTGCCACGAGGTCGCTCGCACCTTGGAGATAATCCGCGATGGGGGGAGCAAGACCGGTATCGCTCTGAACCCGGCCACTCCTCTGGAAGCAGTAGAACCTTATCTTGATCAGGTCGACTTACTTCTTGTCATGACTGTAGTCCCCGGGTTCGGTGGACAGGCATTCATGCCAGAAGTCCTGCCCAAGGTGGAAAAGGCGGTCCAGATCAGGGACAGGCATTCCCTCTCTTTTCATATTGAGGTCGATGGCGGGATCGATCCACAGACCGCCCCTGCGGCTACCGCCGCGGGAGCAAACGTCCTGGTAGCAGGCTCCTCGACATTCAAGGCTCCTGATATCGGCAACGCGATCCGTGCCATCCGGGAGGCCTGACGCCTTCGTCTCTCTCACGGAAAGCCCCCCGCAAGACCACCGCAGATCCGCCGTAGCGGCTGACGTGACTTTTGCTGGTGGGAGCCTTGTAACCCCCGCTAAATTTAATCCATGCTACCTCGTTTCCTAATTTCAATTGCTCTCGGCCTTGCACTGCTGATGCTGGACCCGGCAAATGCCCGGGCGGACGACACCCCCACAGGCCATCCCAATATCCTCCTTCTTCTCGTTGATGATTTGAAGCCTGCCTTGGGCTGCTACGGCGACCCGTACGCCAAGACCCCCCATCTAGATCAACTGGCCGCTCGAGGCCTGAGATTCGACCTCGCCTACTGCAATCAGGCGGTTTGCGCTCCATCACGATTTACCCTGATGCTGGGAGCCCATTCCACCGCAACTGGACTCTACGGACTCGGCCATAAGCTGCGACGTTCCATGCCAGAGGCCGTTACAATGCCCCAGTTTTTTGCCCAACATGGCTATCACACTGAATCGATGGGTAAAATTTTTCATATCGGCCACGGGAATGAAGGAGACCCGGAATCCTTCAGTGTCCCGCATTTCCACGACAAGGTGATCGAGTATCTCGACCCCGCCAGTACGGAAGGGGGAAAGCTCACCCGGGAAGAAGCCTACTTCACCAATCAGAAGCTCGACCAGATTCGCTCTCTCCCGCGAGGTGCCGCTTTTGAAGCTACCAATTCCCGTGATGAGGACTATGCCGATGGAAGAGTTGCGGCAGAAGCCATCAAGCGGCTTCGGGCTGCCAAGACTCGTAAGGGCCCATTTTTCATGGCCGTCGGTTTTGTCCGCCCCCACCTCCCCTTCAGCGCTCCACAGAGATACTGGGACCTTCACGATCCTTCCAAGTTCCCCCTCTCTCCCTTTCCGGACCATCCCAAGGGCTCCCCGGGAATCGCTCATAAACGCGCTGGAGAAATTGCCATGTATTCTCCAGTTCCTCCAAAAAATGAGGACTACACCGAAAAACTGAAGCGCCAGCTCGTTCACGGTTATTACGCGAGTGTCAGCTATATGGACGCACAAATCGGAAAAGTGATGACGGAGCTCGACCGCCTCCGCCTCGACAGCAACACCATCGTCGTGCTCTGGGGAGACCATGGCTTCCACCTTGGAGATCTTGGCATCTGGACCAAGCACACGAACTACGAGCAAGCTAACCGGATCCCCCTCGTTATTGTTGCACCGGGTGTGACGGCGAAAGGCGGCTCCACCAGACAATTGGCGGAAAGCGTAGACCTGTTTCCGACCCTTGCTGAACTCAGTGGCCTGCCCCAGCCAGAAGTCCCCCAGCCGATAAGCGGCAAAAGCCTCCTCCCGGTTCTCAAGGACCCCGAATTACGAGTGCGGGACCATGCCTTCCACTGCTACCCACGAAGGGGGGGAGTCATCGGCAGGGCCATCAGGACGGAACGATATCGAATGGTCGAATGGAAAAAGCCCGGGGCTCCAGCCAAGACCGCCCAATTCGAACTCTACGATTATGGAGAAAGCTCCGTGGAGCAGCTAAACCTTGCAAAGGAAAGGCCGGAAATCCTTGCCAAGATGAAAGGAATACTCGCCCGCTACCCAGAAGCAAAACGGCGTTAACTGCACTGCTCCAGACAGCCCAGCTGCTAATTTCCAGTAGCAGTCAACAGTCCCTCCTTGTGCAGGAATTCCTCCATTCTTCCCATCGTCGTCCAGTATTGGCTGTTGTCTCCCCGTGGGTTGAAGAAGCCGTGTTTCTGGCCCTCTGAGACAAACAGGTGACAGGAACGTCCTTTCTTATCCATCCGGGCTTTGAAAAGCTTATGCCCGGCGGGGGGCGTTGTGGTATCTGCGGATCCCACCTGCACAAGCGTGGGAGCAGCCAAGGCGTGCACGTGCTCCACCGGAGAGAGTTCGCGGTATCGCTGTTTCAACTTTGCGTATCCGTATCCTTTCCGCGAGGTGTCAATGACGGGGTTAAAAAGGGCCATTGCCGCCGGAATAAAGACGGGCTCTCCCTCCCGGACATCATCGAGGTCAGCAATCAAGCCGCAGCAGGCAGCAAGGTGTCCCCCTGCCGACCCTCCAGCTGCAACAATTCGATCCCGATTCACGCCTTGGCTCTTCGCATTGCGCCAGATCCAGCGAATAGCGGCCTTGGCATCAGCTACGGCCTCAAAGGGAGACGTCTTGTGCCGACTCTGGACCCGGTAATCCGCGCAGTAGGCCACTACCCCAAGGGATGCCAGCCTCGTAGCCTGTGGATGAAACTGCGTGGTAGAGCCCCCAACCCAGCCTCCCCCGAAAAAGAAGACCACTGCGGAGCGGGTATCTCCCGCTTTCCACCCCTTCGGCCGGAAAATCTCGATTCCTAGTTCGGCCTGTTCCGTCTTGCGGTAGACAACAACCTCATCGGGCTTCCGGACTTCGGGTTTTGGAGCACTGAACGCGGCATGGCTACAGGCCAGAAGAGAAATGGTCAGAATCGAGCGCATATGGCATTCTCCCCCCGCGGATCCCAAGGGGCGAGGAAAAGATGCCCCTTCTTCCATCCGCTAGCTCTTGGCCTGACCCTATTCTTGATGCAAACGATTCCTCGCGCCCTCCTCTACGATTTCGATGGTCTGATCGTCGACACCGAATGGCCGATCTACCAAGCCTGGCTCCAGACATTTCAGGATCACGGCCATGCACTACCTCTGGAAGTCTTCAACCAGTGCATCGGAACCGACTTCGAAACTTGGTCTCCAAAAACTCATCTGGAAAACCTGACTGGTGCTCCTATTGAATGGTCTTCTCTCGACGATACCCGTCAGGCTTCCATTGAAAAGAATCTGGAGGGAGCCCAGGCCATGACTGGAATTCCTGAAGCTGTGGAATGGGGCAGGAAATCCGGATTCTTAATGGGGGTGGTTTCCAGCTCATCGCATCGCTGGGTCGATGGGTGGCTGAGCAAAATCGGCCTTTTGGACCACTTCGATATCACCGTCTGCCGCGATGATGCCCCTCGTATAAAGCCAGCCCCCGACCTCTATCTCGAGGCCGCTCAACGCCTGAGAATTGACCCTGCGTCCTGCCTTGTCATTGAGGACTCGGTCAACGGGATCAAGGCGGCCAAGGCAGCCGGGATGGCCAATGTCGCTATTCCCAATCGTGTCACCTCCTGTTGCGATTTCTCTCTTGCCGACCATGTCATTGGCAGCGCCCGGGAGCTAACCGCGGTCATCGAACGTATTCAAGAAGCTGAGGAAAATTGACGAGTCTCCGCTCCCTTTAGAGCCCCACCGGGTGTCTTAGGACATAGCCCCTCGTCGAGCGGGGATAGGGCCGCCAGCGAGGACCATCCTGACGGTAGGTTCCCTGAGTATCAAAACGTAACCCGGCAATGAGCAGAAAGACATGCCCATTCCGGGCGCATACTGTAATCCAGTCTCCATGGCCTCGACGCCCATACCGAAGAAAGCCTCTTGAAGGCATTTGGCCCTGAATCAACCCGGCGTTTCGAAGGACATAGGACGTCGCACCCGAGCAGTCATAGCCCCAGTCATTAGGCCGCGCGTGGCCTCCGCCCCATTTGTAGGGCATTCCCTGAATGCGGTTCGCTGCTGTAATCGCCCGCTTCACCGCGAGCGGGGCCCCCCGGGGCACACTCGCCCTGCCATTGACCAGAATGGCGGTGGCGGAGTGGGGACGGTAGCTACCCCCATGACGGGCACACGAAGAGGCTAATGCCACGAAGGTCGCGGCCAAAAGAATGGGGCTCCATCTCACCACTGTGAACTTTTGCTTATGGTAACAGCTGGTGGAAAAGGCGTCGATTTACTTCGCCTGTTTCAAGGGCTCCCTCACGCCTTATCCAGGGAAACCCCGGGGATGCCGCCATTGCGGTGCCGAAGCCAGGCTGACACCTCCTCCATTGCCCGGGCCCGATGGCTCAGGCCATTCTTGATATCCGGGCCCAACTCTGCAAACGATTTGCGTTCGCCGCCAGGAACGAAAAGAGGGTCATACCCAAACCCCGCATGGCCTCGCGGCTTTTCCAGAATCCGCCCCTCCACACTGCCCGAGAAATCTTCCAGAATTTCCCCAGCCTCAGCCAGCACCATGACACAACGAAACCTTGCGGTTCTTCTGTTCTCTCCAACGCCCTCGAGCTCCGAGAGCAGCTTCATATTATTGTCAGAGTCTTTCGCCTCCAGTCCGGCATAACGAGCAGAGTAGACACCCGGCCTTCCTTCAAGCGCATCAACCTCAAGGCCCGAGTCATCCGCCAGGACTAATGACCCAGTCACGCTACTGATAGCAACAGCCTTGAGCCCCGCATTCTCAAGAAAGGTGGATCCAGTCTCCTCAACATCCGGAGCACCCGGAAGCGTTGTAAGGTCAGATACTTGATATCCTTCCCCCAGTATTGATGCTATTTCTTCGGTTTTGTGTATATTCCGTGTTGCGACCAGCAATGGGATCATTCCTTCATCCTCCTCAACAGCTCCGCTCAATAAAGTGCGAAAACCGCCCATCTGACCTCTGCGCCGTTTCGAGAGGGATCGCGCTCTTAACCCCGGGACCAGAATGGGGCCTGCTCGTGACCTACAGATATTAAGGCGCTTACTGAGAAAAAAATAAGAAATTCTCTGGCGAGTAACCCCCTCCCTTCTCAATATCTCGTGCTACAGATTTTGCCCAGCTAAGGATTCATAGCCCGGTTCAGGCCTTCCCGGCCTCCCGGTCAACGAGTAACAGATTCTTCGCTCCTTCTCTTCGGAGAAGAGCGAGAGAGGCCCCGCCGTGGTTTCGGTGCTACCGCGGCGGGGTTCTGTTTTCCGCCCCTTGTAAATGAGCCGAGGGGAGGCCACTTGCCTTCCTCCGTAAGATCAGAGACAAACACCCACATGAAGCTATATGCGGCCATCTTGTTCCTGATTCTTATTCCCGGACTCTCCACGGCGAGAAAGCCAACTACCCAAGAACTGCCCGCCGCTGACCCTGCCGCGGTGGGAATGTCCTCGGAAAAGCTCCAGTTGGTTGGAGACAAAGTTCAGTCTCTGATTCGTGAGAAACGCATTGCCGGAGCCTCCGTGATGGTTACCCGGAGAGGAAAAATTGTCTACTCGGACACGTTTGGCTTCCGCGACATCGAAAACAAAAAGCCCATGGAGGCCGACACCATCTTTCGTATCTATTCCATGACAAAAGCTGTTACTTCGGTTGCCGCAATGATGCTGGTTGAGCGAGGTGAACTTCGCATCGAGGACGCCGTCTCCAAATACCTGCCTGAGTTTAAAAACGCCAAGGTCTGGAAAGATGGTAAGGCAAGGATCCCGAAAACCCCTGCCACCGTCAAAGACCTCTTGTGTCATACTTCGGGATATTCCTACGGAAATATCGGAATTCAGCCGATAGACGAGGCACATCGGGAGAACGGCTCCCTCCTCGAGACAGTCCCTCTTTCAAAGTTTTATAGGCAGGCCGCGCTCATCCCGATGGCCTTTGAGCCAGGCGAGCGTTGGCTTTACGGAATTTCGACAGACCTTCTGGGCGCCGTAGTAGAGCGAGTTTCAGGCCTGACTCTCGACCAATTCTTCCAGTCTCAGATTTTTACTCCACTGGGAATGGTCGACACGGGCTTCGTGATCCCGGAGGACAAAAGAGCACGGCTAGCTATAGCTTACGACTCCAACAAAACAGGGGCATTAACAAGAAGGACCACGGATCTGTTTACTTACAGCGCCAAGACCAGAATGTTTTCGGGGGGCGGGGGCCTCGCTTCGACAATCCGTGATTATACTCGCTTCCTGCAGATGATCGCAAACGGCGGGGAGCTGCACGGGCACAGGCTCCTCCAGAAGAAGACCGTGGAGAATATGACCCGGAATCACCTTCCTGCGCCGGCGATGCCTATAAGGTTCCCAGGGAACTTGAGACACGGCACGGGATTTGGCCTCGGCTTCTCAGTGAAGGTTGATCAAAAAGATTGGAATAAGGCAGGGCGCCTCGGCGAATACGGCTGGGGGGGCATGTTGAGCACCCACTTCTGGATTTCTCCGGCTGATCAGCTCGTCGTGGTCACCATGGAGCAAACCTTCCCCTTCGACTTCCTTCTCGAGGATGCTCTCAAGCCGCTGATTTACAATTCGATCGAATAGCGGGCTCTCCGCCAACTGCCACCGTAACCCTGACGCAGGGCGCTTGCCCTGCTACGGCTTATCTGCCACCTTCCCGCCCCATTTCAGGACCAAAGAACCCACCATGAGCGACCGACGTAAACCTTACCCATTCGATACTTTCGAGGCAAAGTGGCAGGAGCGTTGGGACGAGAATAAGGCGTTCCGCATGCCCGGACCAGGTGACCCTGACTTCGATAGCTCCGCACCCAAATTCTATGCGCTCGACATGTTTCCCTACCCGAGCGGAGCTGGACTGCATGTAGGCCACCCTGAAGGCTATACTGCCACTGACATTATCACTCGCTACAAACGCAAGAACGGCTTCAACGTTCTCCACCCGATGGGGTGGGACGCGTTCGGCCTGCCCGCGGAAGAGCATGCCCGGAAGACCGGAGAGCATCCGAGAATCAATACACAGAACAACATCAATAACTTCCGGCGCCAGCTCAAGATGCTTGGCTTCTGTTACGACTGGGATCGCGAGGTAAATACCACGGATCCAGGATACGTACGGTGGACCCAATGGATCTTCCTGCAGATTTACAATAGCTACTTCGATGCCTCTTCCCAGCGAGCCCGGCCCGTATCCGAACTGGAAGAGCAGGGCTGGACCAAGGAACAAATCGATAATGTGCGACTCGCCTATGTCGCAGAGGCCCCCGTGAACTGGTGCCCCAGCCTTGGAACGGTCCTCGCCAATGAGGAAGTCTCGGAGTGGGAAGAGAAGGGGCACGCCGTAGAGCGGCGTCCTCTCCAGCAGTGGATGCTTCGTATTACTGCATACGCGCAACGGCTCATCGACGAGCTGGAGAATCTCGACTGGCCCGAAGGGATCAAGATGCTCCAGCGTAACTGGATCGGGCGGTCCGAGGGCGCACGCGTCGTTTTCCCCCTCGCACCCGCTCACGACGCAGAGATTGAAGTGTTTACTACGAGGCCTGATACCCTTTTCGGCGCCACCTACATGGTCCTCGCCCCAGAGCACCCTCTGGTAGACCAGATTACCACCGCCCCGCAGCGAGACGCCGTCACCTCCTATCGGAGGCTCTGCGCGTCCAAGTCTGAGATGGAGCGTGGCGAGCTCAACAAGGAGAAGACGGGCGTCGCTACGGGGGCTTTTGCCGTCAACCCGGTCAATAACGAATCCATCCCGGTGTGGATCGCTGATTATGTCATGATGGGTTATGGAACCGGTGCCATCATGGCAGTGCCCGGCCACGATAGCCGCGATCTCGAGTTCGCGACCAAGTTTGACCTTCCTGTCGTTCAAGTGGTGGAGCCTGCAGACGAGACGGCCTGGCAAGGGTTCACAGGCGACGGCAGCGCCGTGAACTCAGGCTTTCTCGATGGAATGGCAACCCCCGAAGCCAAAAGAGCAATCAAGGAATGGCTTGAGGAACACAATCATGGAGAGGCTCAAATCAACTACAAGCTGCGCGACTGGCTTTTCTCCCGCCAGCGCTACTGGGGGGAGCCCTTCCCCATCCTCTGGAAGGACGGTCACCATGAAGCCCTGCCAGAAAGTGAGTTGCCTTTGCTCGCTCCGGAGTTGGAAGACTATAATCCCTCAGGAGAACCCGAACCTCTCCTCTCAAAAGCCATCGACTGGGTCGAGGTTTCCGATGGGAAGAGGCGTGAAACAAACACCATGCCTCAGTGGGCAGGGTCATGCTGGTATTACCTGCGCTACTGCGACCCGACAAACAACGAGCGATTTATTTCTTCTGAGGCCAGAGACTACTGGCTTGGAGGTCCGGGCCATACAGGAGGAGTCGACCTTTACATTGGCGGTACTGAGCACGCCGTGCTGCATCTGCTTTACGCTCGTTTCTGGCATAAGATCCTGAATGACCTTGGGCATCTCAATACTGCCGAGCCATTCCAGAAGCTCGTGAATCAGGGCCTCATCATGGGAGAAGATGGCCGAAAGATGTCCAAGTCGCTCGGCAACGTCATTAATCCTGATGACGTGGTGGCAGAGTATGGCGCGGATGCATTCCGGCTCTACGAGATGTTCATGGGCCCGCTCGAGCAGGTAAAGCCCTGGAATACGCAGGGCGTCGAGGGGGTCTCGCGCTTCCTTGCCAAGGTCTGGCGAGTCGCCATGGTCATCACTCAGGAAGGCGAGTGGGCCCATGGGGACAAACTCGGCGACAATCCCGGGGAACCCGCCCTCCTCAAGATCATGCACGCTACGATCAAGAAAGTTGGGGAGGACATCGAGAAACTTCGATTTAACACCGCCATTTCCCAGATGATGGAGTGCATTAACGCCTTCACTTCCGGGAACGAAGTCCCCCACGATCTTTTCCGCTCCTTCCTTATCCTGCTCAATCCTTTTGCCCCTCACCTCACCGAGGAACTTTGGGAGCAGCTGGAGTATGGGGGCTCCTGTCTCGAGGCAGATTGGCCTGACTTCGACGAGTCCCTGCTGGTGGAAGATGAGATCGAAATGGTCGTCCAGGTAAACGGAAAAGTCCGGTCCCGGATACAGGTGGCTGCCGCGGCTTCGAATGAGGAATTGGAATCCTCTGCGCTGGCAGACTCCAAAATTGTGGGGCTCATAGAGGGCCTGACCGTTCGCAAAGTCATCGTTGTTCCCGGCCGCCTGGTGAATATCGTGGCAAACTGAGATATTCTTTCGGATTGGCGATTGAGTCCTCCGCCGCTACCTCTCAGCTATGCTTCGCGTTAACGGAGAGCTTATCGACCCAAATCTTCTTGAAGATGCCTTTGCCCGGATCAAGTCTGAAGCTGAGGCCCGCCTGCAAGTATCTTGTTGCGAGCGGGATCCCGAGTTCATGGAGCAGGCGGAGGAAGAGGTCATCGACTCGGTCTTAATCGCGCAGGAGGCCGAGTCTCAATTCCCTGATCTTCCCGAAGAGGAGATCAAGGAGCGGCTTGAGGGCACCCTGAAGGAATATCGTAAGCATGGTGCGAGCTGGGACATGCTGGAGGCGCAGCGCGACAGTCTGCAGGATGAGTGCGAGGCCAACTTGCGTATGGAGAAATTTCTCGATGGAGTTCTAGCGGGTAAAACGGACGTCTCTGATCAGGACGTCCGGAACTACTACAAGGACAATGAAAGAGAATTTCGGACTACTGCCGAAGTGCGCGTCCTTCATTTCATGAAGTCTCTTGAGAAACATGAGGATCCTGTCCTCTTGCTGGAAGAAATGGGTGAGCTCCGCGAAGCACTTGTTGATGGTGCCAACTTCGAGGAAATCGCGAAGGCCGAGACCGAGAAGGAATCGGGAGAAATTGATCTGGGGTGGATTACTTTCGATCGGCCATCGAACCCGATTGAATCAATCATGTTCACGATGCGGCTCGATGAGGTCAGCCCCGTCATCGCCTACGAGCACTCCTACCACATTCTTAAGATCGCTGAGATCAAACCGGCTGTGGTCCGAGCCTTTGAAGAAGTTCAGGAGGATATTACCCATCGGGTAGAATTTGAAAAACGCCGGAACGCACTGCGGAACTTCGCAGCCAACCTCAGAAAAGGAGCCACTGTGGAGAAAGTCGATTTTAGCGGCGAGGACGGCGAACCCGAAGAGAACTCGCCAGAGAGCTGAGCCTCCGGCGTAGGAAATCGCTGCCAAATAGCAGCCCATGGTCGCGGCTCAGTCCATCCATCCGTGGCTTCGCATCCAATCTTCGAGGCGGGCAGGCCAGTTTTTGGATTCTCCAGACCGGCCCAGACCGTAACCATGGCCTCCCTTGGCATAAATATGGCAGGTCACCGGAACTCCCTTTTCCGCACAAGCTGCCACAAATTCCGTGCCATTCCGTAAAGGCACTGCCCGGTCATCGGCAGAGTGGACGAGAAAAATCGGAGGTGTGCGACTAGTGACTCGTAATGCGGTATTGTTCCGGTCGAGGAGTTCCTGAGAGGGCGCCTCTCCCAGTAAATTCCTCACCGAACCCCCGTGGCAATAGGGCTGGCCCATTGCAATCACAGGATAGCAGAGAATCCCAAAGTTCGGCCGAGGGCTTAGCATGTCGATAGGGTCCTGTGTTTCCTGCTTGAATGTGTCATCAAACATTGTGACTGCGGTAGAGCAGAGGTGGCCTCCGGCCGAAAACCCCAGAACGCCGATCCGACCCGCATCCACGGCCCACTTCGTCGACATGGACCTCATTGTCCGGATCGCCCGCCGAACATCCATTTGAGGGACGGGATAATGATATCCAAGGGCAGGGTTGGCGCTAACCCTGTATTTGACCACCATGGCCGTTACTCCCCGTTTGGCGAACCACTCTCCAACTTGCCGCCCTTCGTGATCTGCTGCGAGATTGGCATAGCCCCCACCTGGCAAAATGACCACCCCCGTTCCATTCGGTTTTTTTGCTGGAAACAAACTGTATTGGGGAACTTCCGTATGAGAAAATCTCCAGTTGCTTCCGCCAGTTTCGGTCCCGGCCGGTGGACGTTTGGCCCCCGGAGCCTTTCCCGGCCAAAGATCAACCCAGTCACCGCCGCGGGCCATGGGAGCTAACGTTAATAATACCAGGATAAGAGCTTTCACGGTCGAAGCCTAGGTAGCGACCCAGGAAGCACAAGAAACAGAATCGGCTTCAGATCCTGATTCCAGATCTTCTGCGATAGGCGGCAAGATAGCCAACAAAGGCCCAGAACAGACTATTTACGCCGATAAGAACAACCATTGCCCCTAGACCAACCAGCGTTTGTTCCGGCGGAGCTTCTGAGAACACAGGCAGGATTGCTACGCATGAGGCCCCGAGGCCGACCACAAGAGCCCAGCCGATAAAGGATCTTACCTCCTTGAAAATAATTCTTCGGATCTCCCGGTGGGCCACCCCAATGACATTGAGAACGGCAAATTCATTCCGCCTTTCGGCAAGATTACGAGCTGTCACAACTCCGAGTCCTGCACTCCCTAGAATGAGACCGAGACCTCCTAGGACGTGAAAAATTGAGATATAGGTATTCTGCACGCTATTGAAGCTTTCGAGCCTTTCCTGCGTAAGAGAAACTGCGCCTCCACGATCTGCAGTAGCTTTCTGCAGCGCTTCCAGCGCCTGCTCGGTGTCCTCGGAAGCATCCGCCAGAAACAGGCGGTAGCCTTCCTGCGAGGGGAACAGGCTAAGAAAGGCGGCCTCGTCAACGATCATGTTTCCTTGGAAAATGCTATCGGCTAACGCTCCTACAATTTCTACCTGAAAATCCTTCCCCCGCTCATCCTGATAGGTAATTCGATCTCCAACTTTCTTCTTAAGAACCCACATCATCGTTGTCTCATCGACAAATGCAGGAAGCACCCTCGGCTCGGCTCGTTGCCCCAGAAGCTTCCAGCCATCCTCCTTATTGGCTCCTTCGGAAACGGCCTTGATGGTAAAGGCCCCTCGTTCTGCTAAGGCCCCAGTATCGGTCGCAATCAATCGGGGGCGGGCTGCAGTATTTAAGTTAAAGCAGCTAGCATCGTCTCCCACACCCATTCGGAAGGGGGCGATGGTACCAAGAATATCCCTGAGGTCCCCCAGCTCAAAATAATCAGGATCCTTCTTGGCGTCAGCTGCTCGATTGATCGGGCTTGTCGTTTCAATCCAAAAGCCAAACCCCCCGGCCCCGCTTTCTTTTTCCGCCCACTCTTCTCCAACGTGCTTTCGTGAGGCTGTAACAGAAATAACGAGAAAAATTCCGCACGCCATGATCCCAACTACCACCAGGCTTCGCGCCGGTCGGCGAACACTGTTCAGGGTCGCCATCGCTCTAGTCGACATGGAAGGATATCTCTTCTTGGCTATACGCTCGAGCCACGCCCGGTAAGTCAGCAGTCCCGCAACCAGAAGAAACATCCCGGAAAGGAAAAAGGCCGCCTGAGCTCCAATCGACTCTCTCCCAAGCAGGCTTCCTACCGCTACAAGCAAACAGAGTGCCCCTGTAGATGCAAATCGCCAGATCCGGGGGCGCCCCCGGGCCTCCTCAGGCCCTGCCTCCAACCGCATGGTTGCACTCCTCCGAGCCTGCTTCCGCATTGAGTAGTAGATTGCGGCCATGGACAGAAAAATGAAGACACCTAATCCGACGCATACACTGTTGGGATTCAGGTGAAGCATGAAGAATGGCCCGCTCATCCCATCACTCCAAATTGTTTCCAGAAAGCGGAGAATCCAGGCCGAGTAGGTGATTGCCAGGGCCAGCCCGACTCCCCCGCTTACTAAAACAATGATGAACCCTTCCACGAGGCGCCATCGGAGGACCTTTCTCGGTGAGACCCCCACCGCAGCAAGCAGCCCACTCTCCCTGTTGCGCTGCTCGACGTTGAACCGAAAGAGCATCGCTGTTAGAGCAATGGATGCCACAATCAGGAAAACGCTCATGCTGAGGAAAAGGCCCGCGATATCGACTGGTGATTTGGCTGCTGCTCTTGCTTCATCTCTTAGGTTACGCAGGAGCAAGCCGGCCATCTCTGGCCTGAGGAGTGGCAGCAATTCATCCTCCAGGTTCACCGTAGAAACCTCCGAGGTTGGCACCCGGAGAGATGTGAAATTTCCCCACCGGTTGCCAAATAACTCCGTCCCCTTTTCCTCAGAAATAAAGGCCTTTGGGGTTCCCCGATAATCATCCCAATAATCCTCATCTTTTTGCCTGATCCTTCCGAGATCGAGAGGCAGTCCCGGAGCCCAGTCTTGGGCATCCTCCGCCTCCGCCACCCCCGGGAAGTCCGGCATCCAAAGCTGATCCGCGGCAAGCCCCTCAAGTTTGATGCTCTTTCGCACCCGGAAATTCGCCGTGGATTCTTCTAACTCATTTCCCCGGACCAATTTGAAAAAGGATAAGCTTAATTCCTGACCGGATTCCAAATCGAGATCTTCCGCCAGCCACTCATTGACCACGATGTCCTCCCCTTTCATGTCCTGGGGCAGGAAAGAGGCTCCCTCTGCCCGCACCGCCGCTACCATGGA
>DFWB01000160.1 GCA_002380675.1 Akkermansiaceae bacterium UBA4145 | reverse complement strand
AGGGAGACCGCGAACGCCACCATGGGGGAGACCGCGAACGCCACCATGAGGGAGACCACGAGCGTCACCATGAGAGAGACCGCGAGCGTCACCATGAGGGAGACCACAAGCGTGACCATGAGGGAGACCACGAGCATCACCATGAGGGAGACCGCGAGCGCCAACATGAGGAGGCGAAACTACACCACTTCCTGAGACAACTTGGGGAACGCATTGCTCATATCGAGCGAAGACTGCAGCGACTGGAGGAGATGCAGCGCGCTCAACAGGGACCACGACGCCCGCAAGAGGGGCCACGCCGTCCGCAGCAATCCCCCAGGAGAGGTCGATAGCCTTCACCCTTTCCCTGCTAAATTTTACCACGAAGGGGAGGGCTGCAAGGCCCTCCCTTTTCTGTTGCCGGGTTTAGATGCTGTAAAAAAAGGGAAGAGCGGTATGGCTCTCCCCTTGAAATACAATATTCCTGTGAGCCTAGGCCATAATCTCATGGATCGGCTTGGCGCCCTCCACTCCGACCAGCTTCTCATCGAGTCCGCCGTGGAAATAGCTGAGGTTGTTCGGATCAAGGCCCATCCGGTCAAGCACGGTGGCATGCATGTTCCGCACGTGCAGACTATCCCCCACCGCCGCGGCACCCAGCTCATCCGTTTCTCCATGAGAAACTCCCCCTTTGATGCCACCTCCTGCCATCCACATCGTGAAACCGAAGGAGTTGTGATCCCTGCCCGTTCCCTTGGCATATTCCGCAGTCGGTTGCCGTCCAAATTCTCCGCCCCAGACGATAAGAGTTTCATCCAGCATACCTCGCTGCTTTAAATCAGCTATAAGTCCGGCGATAGGCTTGTCGGTATTTCCCGCGTGCTTGTTATGATTCGCTTCCAGGTTGCCATGGGCATCCCAGTTCGCATCATTGTGTGCACCTCCAGAATAAATCTGAATGAAGCGAACTCCTCGTTCCACGAGTCTCCGCGCCAACATGCATTTTCTGCCGAAGTCATCTGTCCGCCCTTCTCCCACTCCGTAAAGCTCTTTCACGTGATCCGGCTCACCATCCAAGTCAATCGCTTCTGGCGCCGTCGTCTGCATCCGGTAAGCCAATTCATAACTGGAAACTCTGGATGACAAGTCCGACTGGTCTCCCCGCAACCCAAGGTGCTCCTGATTCATGGTGCTGAGGTAATCGAGAAGAGTCCGCTGCTGCTCCCGTGGCATATTATGGGCATTCTTCAGGTTCAGAATTGGGTCTCCCTGCGATCGGAAGACCGTTCCAGCATAGCTCGCAGGCATGTAACCGGACGTCCAGTTCTTTGCTCCACTGATAGGTCCTCCGCTGTTTTCAAGCATGACCACGTAGCCTGGAAGATTCTCGTTCACACTCCCCAGTCCATAGTTCACCCAGGATCCAAGCGAGGGCTTTCCACTCACCACAGATCCACAGTTCATATTCAGCATCGCTGATCCATGAATTGGCGACTCCGCAGACATCGAATGAATAAACGCAATATCGTCAGCTCTCTTGGCGAGATGAGGAAACAGGGTAGAAATGTGTTTTCCAGACTGGCCGTGTTGGGAAAACTCCCACTTGGGCCCGACGACCCTCCCTTTATTTTTCTTACCCCCACGTCCAAATGTTTTGACGTCAATGGTCTTTCCATCAAGGGGGTAAAGCTTCGGCTTGTAATCGAAGGTATCCATGTGACTTGGACCTCCATACATGAAGAGGAAGATCACTGACTTGGCTCGCTGAGGGAGCATGGAGTCCTTCGGGGCCAGAGGGTTACTCTGGAGACTTGCCGCATTTGCCTTATTGAAGAATCCATCCTGAGCCAACATTCCAGTCAGAGCCAACGAGGTAAAACCGCCACCAAGATGGCGAATCGCCTCGCGCCGGTTGATCTGACCGCAAAAACTGTTCACTGGTTTGTTCATAATATTTGGGAAATTTTATATTGGAAAAGGACTTCTCAATCAGTCGACAAAGAAAAATTCGTTAAGGTTCAGGACCAGGAGAGCGAACCGATTGAAAGCGTCTTCAGAGGATAGCTTATGCTCACGCATCATGACCTCTACAAATTCCATGCCGTAGTCCAGCTCTCTCACTGTAGCCGACCTGGCGAGAGCGACTTCAAGAGCAAGACCTACCTGCCGGCGAGGATCATCAGGGGCCTCGGATCGAAGTCGTTCAGCGAAACTTACGGCCTCCTCGTTTACAAAGGCGCTGTTCATCATGGCCAAGGCCTGAGTGGGCAGGATGCTCCGGAAGCGAACCGGGCAGGTGCCATCTGTATCCGCCAAGTCAAAATCCTGTAGAATCGGCGGAACAATCGACCGCTTGACCTTGATATATACGCTCCTTCGAGTCTGCTCTTCCGGGGGAGAATTACCCCACTTTCCACCCTTGGTTGAAGACGTCGCCAGCACCTCCGGAGGGAGCTTGATAAAGATGCTCGGGCCTCCCATTTTCCGGTTCAGCCGCCCTGTCGTGGCGAGCACTGAATCCCGCAGCTCCTCGGCAGTCAGACGACGCATGTTGAAACGCCAGAATAACTTGTTGTCCGGATCTTTTGCCAAATTTGCAGCCTGCCCCTTTGAGGACATCTGATAAGCCTGAGAAAGCATGATTACCTTGTGCATCTGCTTGAGGCTCCACTTTTTACTCACCAGTTCGGTGGCGAGCCAGTCGAGGAGAACCGGATGAGTTGGGCGCTCTCCGAGATAACCAAAGTCATTGGGAGTAGCGCAGATGCCCCGCCCAAAGTGGTGCTGCCAGAGGCGATTCATGATCACCCGCGAGGTCCGGGGATTGTCGGGTTTGATTATCCACTTCGCGAGCGCCAGTCGACGCCCGCTGGTGTTTCGCCCGTGAGCCGGAGACTCGTGTTCCAGCTCGTCCCCTCCGAAGATTGTTGGGATCTTCGTGGTCATAACCTTTTCTCCCTTTACGTGGGGATTCCCGCGGTAGTGCACGTAAAGAGGGGGCGGTGTTTTGCCATGCTCCTGCACAACCTGAGCGCTGACGCTCGTCGGCTTGGGCCGGCTCTGAGCGTGTTGTGCAATCCGCTTTTTAAGGTCCTTCCTCTTGGCGAGGAGGCCCCCATCAACACCCTTTGATTTCGCCATGGCGAGGGCCACATCGATGGTAAACTTTTCCCCTTGGTAGGACTTCAC
>DFWB01000204.1 GCA_002380675.1 Akkermansiaceae bacterium UBA4145 | reverse complement strand
GACCTGCCAGTAATCAACCGCGTGAAGTGCGGCTTCGCTGGCATTTGTTTGGCGTTCGGGGCCGTTTCGCATGTCTTTAGAGTTTCAAGAAACCTGTGGTGTTCTGACTGTAAGGCCAGAAGTGGAGGAAATCCAGTAGGCAGAAAACCCCCGCAATGAAAAAGGCATTGCGAGGGCTGCTATTTTGAAGGGAGTTTTGTAGCCCAATCTTCAGAAGGAGGACTGAAGTCCCACTTGAACACGGCTACGATCGTAGTCCCGTATGTCCGCATCCGAAGAGGACTTCGTATAGTTGTAGGATCCGGTTACGAAAAGATTATCAGAAACTTCATAACTCGCACCGACGTTGAAGTTCAGGACTCTGTCATCCAAGCTATCTGGAGCGGTTCCGCCACCGATTTTTCCATCATAGCCAAGCATGATAACGTTCAGACCGCTGAAGTATGTGAGCTTGGGAGATGCGACGTAGGAACCTTGCAAACCAAGGCGGAACGTTTGCCGCTCCTCATATCTACCGAGTTCGAAAGGCTCATCACAATCATGAGTCGAAATCAGCCTGTTGCGATCTTCCAAACCGTAGCGGGCGAATGCGCGGATCTGAGTGGATTCCGAGAGAGATGAACGGACAGTCGCCTCCAGGTAAGGTGAGGAGTTACTGGCGCCACTATCGACCTCCTGAATCTGGGCACCCGCCCGAATAACGGCCACCGTGGTGGGGCTGAGCTCAGTTTCCGCCCCAACAAGGAAGTAGTGAGAATTTGAGTCTGCCGAATCGTCGTTCTCCTGTGACTGGTAACGGTAGGCCGCAGTCCAAACTGTGGTGGAACTCGTCCGATAACGGAACTGGTTGTAGAAAAGATGCCTGACGTAATCGTTCCCATCCACCTCGTCAAAGGTCACACCGCTGAAGCGATAACCTGTGTTCGTGCCGAGGCGCTCAGTCCAGCGGTATCCCACGCTGTTGTCGGAACTGTAGCGCAGGTAGCTGCCTTGGCGGCGATCGGAAGCGATCCCAAAGTCATAATCAGGCTCCTGCTCGTAGGTGAGATGATTACGGCTCCGCAGACGCAGGTTCTCGTTAACTCTGTGCACGAAATTCGCACCCGCACGGAACTGAGGGAAATAGTCCTCACTGACACCCACTCCGGGAGCAAATCCGTTACTCCGGGTGATCTTGTCCAGATAGTAAGTGGCTCCAGCCCTTCCCCAAATGTCGATTGTGGTCTGCGGAGTCTTACTGACGAAGTTGGCCTGCGCGAAAGCGGAGATGTAGCCCACGTCTTGACTTCCAACTCCATCGCAGTCGGAAAACAACGGAGAAGCGTTGGAATCCCAACCTAAGCTCGCACCGGCAGTCCAGTGCAGCGGCAAAGAGTCGGTAGGTTCGTCATCGAAGGGCATGATATTATAGAGGCCCTGAGCGGAAAGCAGACCACCCGTTGCTAATCCAAGGGCGGAGGTGAGGAGGATGTTCTTCATGAGATCTTTAAATGCTGTGCGGTGTAGTGGATCAATTTGGTCCTTTAGGCTGTCGATTGGACTCCAAGCAGTGAAGCGCGACGACGTCTTGCGTTCACTTACTCAGCCAGAGTGACGTCCGAACTACTCGGCGTGCTGATTGCAGGAACGATAGGCGGGTGAATCGGGGGAAGTCCTGGAATAAGATAGGGGCCATCGAGAGGGTTCTTAACCTTTTCGCCCACGATGACAGTTTTGCCGTCCTTGGCGCTAGCAGCCACTGGATCATTACCCTTCTTTGCAAGAGCTTTCGGGTTGAGCTTGGCCAGAACCGCTTTGATCTCGGACACGGCATCCGGCGCTACCGCAACTGCGCAGGAGGTAATGAGGTCCATCTGCTCTGGAGCCGCCTCAATCGCTGTAGCAACGATCTGTCCCACAAGACTCTTGTCAGCTTCTGCCGCTAGGATCGCAGCTTTAACAACCTCACAAGAGCACGAAGGGCTGGTAGCTGTCTGCTTCTCAACAATCTTCAGAATGTTGTCTGCATCTGCCTCGACCTGCTTTTTCACGGCGTCTGCCACTTTGAGACAGTCGACCTGATCCGCCTTCAGGGCAGGGGTTAAAACTAGCGCACATGCGGTTAATGCGGAGTAGAGCGTTGCTTTCATTATGCTGATTTTTGTTTGGAGAATGTTCTAACTTGGAGCGGGTAAAGGGAATCGAACCCTTATGGCCAGCTTGGAAGGCTGGGGCTTTACCATTAAGCTATACCCGCTACTTCGGTCAAAATGTAGGGTCCATCCCTCGCTCCGCCAAGGATTTTCTCGGGAAATAAAAAAGAAACTGCCACCCCCTCAATCCCCAAATTTTATGGGTTTATCGCCGTTTTTACGCTTTTATTGCATCGGAAACAAGATACCCGTCTATTTCTGTCGAGTGGCGGGTGTAGTTCAGTGGTAGAATGCGAGCTTCCCAAGCTTGAGGCGAGGGTTCGATTCCCTTCACCCGCACCACTTCAGTTAGACGCAGGTAAACCCTTAGGTGCAAGGGTTTACAAGGCTCCTTCCCTAGGGCCCTCTAGCCCAAAAGGCGACCGATCAGGGGTTTTGGCAACGAAAGACCCGGACAGCCGCGCCGATGGGCCCGAAACGAGACATCCGGAGTTCACTCTGCCCCGGGGCCTACGCTCAGGCAGGAAGACCCCGCTAGGACGAAACGCCATTTTCGGTCTATTTCCCTCGAAATTCCGACGCGCCGGCATGCTATCGTATTTGCCCTCACCCGGCGGGAACTACGGGAAAGCGATAGCCCGAGACCATGGGCGAGCTCCATTCCGTGCATTGAGTGGTCAATTCCTAATGCCTGAGTCAATTTTCCGGGACCTGAGCACAACTCGGTTTCCCTCGTCCTATGCCTACGCACCCGCATCTGTTCCAAACCCTCGCTCGGGGCCAGTGCCCGAATCAGGACAAAGCCATCGGTGGCCCCTCCCTTGACGAGAAAATTCAGCAACCAGTGGACTCCATAATTCAGATACACGTAGGTGCTTCCCGCCGGATGCTCTGCGATGAATCGTCGTGCACTGGGTCGAAAGTGCGTGTGGCACGCCTCGTCTCCTTCAGCCGCATAAGCTTCCGTTTCCACGATGACCCCGGCGCAACCCTTCCACGCAAGACGACATCCAATTAAATCTCGCGCGCAGTCCTCTGGACTCTGTTGGAAGAATGTCGGATTAAGAGATTCGCCAAACTTCTTCATGGAACCACATGGGGAACGAATTGCCTCTCGTTCGCGCCTTACATTCCGGTAGGGTGATCAATGAACTCTGTCTCGAGACGAAATCTTTCGGACAGTAGATTTGCAACGGCTTTAACTCCTCCTGTTTCTGTCAGGTAGTGCCCTCCGTAGATCATGTTCATTCCGAGTTCCTCAGCTTCCGTGTAACTCCAGTGGGGACCCTCTCCCGTAAGAAAACTATCGATCCCCGACTCTCGAACCGCAACAACTTCAGATCCAGCCCCTCCGGTGATGATGCCCACTATCCCCGCATCCTCAGAACCAGCAGAACATACATGGGGCTCCTCACCAAGCACTTCACTCACCCGGCTTACCAATTGATTAAACGAGCCCTCGAACCTGCCGCGAATTCCCAAAAGAATTCCCTTCCATTCAAAAAATGGCCTGGGCTCTTCAAGGTCCAGGGCAGAGGCAAGACATGCGTTGTTTCCGATAACAGGGTGAATATCGAGAGGGATGTGCGCACTGTAGACGGCGAGACCAGCTTCCATAGCCAACTTGAATTTTTCATAGATTGCTCCGGTAACCCTGCGGCTTCCATTCCAGAACATCCCATGATGTACAATCAGAAGGTTTGCTCCTGAATCCACCGCCTTTCTCACAACAGGAAGGGACGCGTCCACCGCAACTGCCACCCGCTCAACCTTTTGTTGCCCTTCCATCTGCAATCCGTTCATGGCGCCCGGGTAGTCAGGCACTTCCTTTATCCGCAACTCGCTATCGAGAAACGACACAATGTCATCGAGCGTCTCCATCCCCCAATGTCACCCTTCAGCCTCACCTAGCAACTCTTGATCTCACAAAATTCCCTGAATGCCGAGGGCATCGACGAACTCCAATCCAGCCCACAAGTTTCATCAGGTATTGCCAGTCTACTTGCATGCAGGGCATGGCGGGGAAGGTAGAGGAGCTCCTCTAAACTACGGCTCCAGCCAGTCTCAATAAACTCGAGATAGCAATCTTCAGATGGACCATAGATCTTGTCTCCTACGATAGGATGTCCAAGGCAGCCGAGATGAACTCGTATCTGGTGCGTTCGTCCCGTCTCAGGCATGGCGCGCACAACAGCAAAATTACCATGTGCGTTTTCAAATCGGCGGAGCACCTCAAAGTCTGTTACCGCATCTCTGCCATCGGGATGAGCAACCTGCTTAATCCAGATTCGAGATTCCCGCACTTCGCCCTGCCGGAGTATCGGCTCGGCCACCCTCTGGCGGTCCCACTCAGGCCATCCGGACACTATCGCAAGGTATTCCTTCTGGACCTCTCTCCGCTCCATCGCTCGCCCAAAACGCCTCGCAGCCTCCCTCGTCCGAGACATCAAAACCAGTCCACTCGTCTCCCGATCAAGACGATTAAGAATACTAAGAGTCGCACAATCCTCGCCTCTGCTGGAGAGCCAGGCCTTCACCTCTCCGAGTAGAGTTGGCTCAGGCCGATCGTTGGTTGGGTGAACGATAAGGGGCGCAGGCTTATTGACTACCAGCCAATCCTTCACGACCTCCACCATGCAGATATCGGTCGATACTGCGATCGGGCCTCTCCTCGCGCTTATCCCGTCGGCAGACACCCTTTCCTCATATCTTAATTGGCAGGGAACCCAATACCCAATAACGCCTTGCCAGAGGCTACGCTCCTCCTACCCTGCGCACATGCCCGCTCCCTCCGCCCATTCGGAAAGAGAATGCACTCTTGCAGGACCCGCTACCCTTGAGGGCACCTCCCTCCACACAGGCCAGAAGGTAACCCTTACCATCAGGCCCGCCCCGGAGGGGCATGGCTTTAAGTTCCGACGGATCGACCTCCCGGACAAGCCACTCATCGACGCCGACGTCGACAAAGTCGAAAAAGTTGAGCGCGCTACCACCCTTGCCTCTGGCTCTGTCCGGGTTCATACCGTGGAGCATATCATGTCCGCGCTCACGGGGATGGGAGTTGACAACGCCCTGATTGAAATGGACGCCAATGAGCCCCCCATCGGTGATGGCTCAGCGAAGCCTTTCGTAGAGCTCATTAAACAGGCAGGCCTTGAGGAGCAGGAGGCTCGACGAAAAACTTGGGAGATCCGCGAGCCCATTCACTTTCAGGACAAAAGCGGATCCCATATTACGATCGTGCCCTATAGAGGATTCCGAGTCTCCGTTACCAACCTCAGCCACATTGGAAAATTCACTCAGTATTTCTCGAGCGAAATCACTCCTGAAATATATGAGAAAGAGGTCTCCCCTGCCCGGACCTTTACCTTCTACGAAGACATAAAGCCATTGCTCGACCAGGGTCTGATCAAGGGTGGATCTCTCGAAAACGCAGTCGTAATTCGGGACGAAGAGATCCTTTCCAAAGAGGCCATGCGCTTTGACAACGAGTTTGCCCGCCACAAGGCGCTCGATCTCGTCGGCGACCTTGCTCTCGCAGGAAAACGGATCACGGGTCATGTCATCGCAGTTGCTCCAGGTCACGGACCCAACACCCAAATGGCAGGCATGCTCAAACGGGAATACCAGAGAATGCGCTCCATGGTCCCGCCCTTCCAACTTCCCGAGAATGAAGCGGTTCTCGATATCAAGGACATCTTCCGAATCCTTCCTCACAGGGCCCCGTTTCTTCTCATTGACCGGGTGATCGATTTCTCCAGCGAGTTAAAATGCACCGCGGTAAAGAATGTTACCTTTAACGAGCCTTTCTTTGAAGGGCACTTCCCCGACCACCCGGTCATGCCCGGGGTCCTTCAACTCGAGGCCATGGCTCAGGCCGCATCGGTTCTTGTCCTGCGCCTCCCTGATAACGAGGGAAAAATCGGCTATTTCATGTCTGCCGACAACGTTAAGTTTCGCCGACCGGTGCTCCCGGGAGACACCCTTTTCATCGAAGCGGAGATTGTGAAAATGAAGCGCAGCGTTGGCCTCGCTGTCTGCCAGTGCCTCGTCAACGGCCAAGTCGTTTCTTCCGCGGAGTTAAAGTTCGCAGTAGTTGATGCCTAAGATGCTCTCCAACCGGCACACCGCTCCTCTTCTTCGGATGACTTTCGTTGCGCTGATTGCCAGCCTGCCCAGTTGCCATCTGTTCGTAAAGCCCCCTGAAAAGGCGGCCGCAATCCCTCCCTCGCCCGGCACCAAGTCTGCTGTCTCTACCCCCTCGGTCGCTCAAAGATTTATCCCCAGCGTCAGCCGTCTGGAATTCCAGATCGATTCCAGCGTATCCACCGGCACCATAGACCTCGCCCTCGATCACGACTCCCTCGCTCCACGCCGTTCGGTGTGCGAGTGCCCCCTCAAGGGAAGCATCACAGCAACTCTTCAAACTTCAGAGTCGGGGGTGCGAACCCTGACACTTGAGAAGGTCGAACTTGTAACCGCAGGAGAAGGGAAACTTGAATTCGCATGGTCTCCCATCATTGGCACAGTCAGGATGCTGATTCCCGAGGGACTGCTAAAGATCAGCAATAAATCTCCAGACCCGGTGATGCAACTCGGTGAAGGTGGTGAATTCTCGCACCCCGGCTATACCTTTCAGGTCAACGGAACCGGTCAGGTGGAAACCACAGGGCTGGTCCTGCGAAAAAAAATCGGGGATACCGAGACCGACCTTGCCATTGAAGAAACCGAACCGGTAACACTGGCGGGCACGCTCAGGCGGGAGGAAAGAAGGTGGCGTCTTGACCTACCTGGCACGGTCATGAAGGACAGCTTCGAAATCGACGAGGAGGGCACCGCCCTCAATCTCATTTTTACTGGCAACATCGCCTCGTTCGAAAAGTAGCTACGCTATTTTGAACCCGAGCCGAAATCTCTCAACGGCCAGATCGATCAGGAAAGGATTTCCTTCACTACTTTGCCGTGCACGTCGGTCAGCCGTCTCTCTATTCCGTTATGGTAGAAGCTGAGGCGCTCATGATCGATGCCTAGCAGATGCAGAATCGTCGCGTAAAAATCGTGCACCGTGACCTTATCCCCCACAGCCTCATAGCCGAAG
>DFWB01000150.1 GCA_002380675.1 Akkermansiaceae bacterium UBA4145 | reverse complement strand
CCTAAAAAGCCGACAAGCAGCTGCGATCAAATAAACAAACCCCTCCCACCACGCTTACTCGTCCGCAAGTAATGAGTGCTATGGATCGGAAACCCGTGATGGGGAATTATTGCCCGCTTCCAGAGACAAATGCCTGTTTCTCCCGGCAGCGGTCTCACCAACCCCGTTAAAGATCAATTCGCTAGCAAGTCTCAAGGCTCCTGAGTCTCGCGCTGCTCTGAGAAAAGGCGCTGCATGGAATCCATGTAGACACCAATTGGACCTTCGTTTTTGCCGGACATGACCTCCAGACGGCTCTTCAAGTCAATAAAGCTGTCGAATTCGCCGGTCAATTCCTCAGAACTCGTAATGCGATACCATTCCAGATAGTCCCGTGTCCGATTCCCGAGGGCAGCGAGACGGTCTCGCTCGGCCTTAAGATCCTGAAGGCGCTCCGTTATCTGTTCATCCTTGTCGGTAACGATCTCCCCGAGAAGGAGAAGGTAATCTCGTATCATGGGCCGATGCGCGGGGAACGCACGGTAAAAAAACTGACGAAGTCTCTCCGCTACCGGAAGAATACAGGCTTCCCTCTCCGTGATCGGAAGCGCTAAGAGATCCCGAAAATCTTGCGCCCTTATCGTGATCGAGCTTCCGGAGGAATCATTAAAACGCACCTTTAGAATCTCCCTTAGCTGCCTCTCTGTCTCATTAATGTTCAATACGTAGGGAAATGGCTTTTCTGCCATCTGTGCCAGCTGCAGAGCCCACCACTTTGAAAGACTTTCTGGCCCCAAGTTCATACCGGGGAAATGCTTCCTCACTAATGCTACCTGATCACCCTCAAAGGTGGAAATCTCTCTTAGCATCAATCGCATCGATTCTTGGCCTCCATCCTGCTCGAGCAGGGACATGACCAGTGCCCCGGAAGACGCCTGAAAGGCCGCTTCTGAAATCGGATCCATACCCTCCAGCCGCTCAACCTGCATAATTTTCTCAACGGGATAGAGCTCGTTTTTATCGAAGAGCGCTTGATACATGACGTATTCGCGCGCTCCCTCTTTCCACCGGAAACTCTCTCGCATTCCCTCTACCAGCCAAAGCGAGACCCCAACTGACTCCACCGCCTCACCCGCACGACCTCTGAGTCCGTATTCAATGAGCAAAACCTCGAGGAGAGCCCTCTCTAACCCGAGAGGCTTACCTCGAGCGAGCGACATTTCGATTTGAATCCTATATCCACCGGGAACCTCAAAATATGCCATCTTGATTGGTCCTTCTTCTTCACGCAGCTGGATGACGATGGAGTGCTCCCATTGCTCATCCTCTCTCCCAATCATTTCCATCAGAGCCTTCCTTACGCCTTCTGCAAGGGAAGCCAATGCGACACGAGTCGAGAAGTCTGCCCCGTAGACAACAAACTGGCGCGACTCGCTCTCAGTCCTCGCAACCTTCGTCCGAGAATCCTCTTCCCCGGACAGGTCAGGCGCGATGGAGGACGCCGGCGCCTGAAGGGCAGCTTCAGACAACTGCTCATCCAACAGAGAAGGATCCTCTCCCTGACAGCGGACCTCAGGAAGAAGAAAAGCAACCCACAAGATGCAGGCTAAGGATCGACGAGCAATATTCACGCGAATTGGGAGGATCACTAATGACTCACGGAATCCCGAATTGCAAGAAAGCAGCACATTTGAAACCGCTCCAATCAAATCCTTACCGGGTTTCCTCATCGCTCACGACGCAGGGCGGATCAGCAATGATCAGGCCTTAGGCTTGAGAGAGAGCTCTTCAGGTGGAGACAACTCGAGGACGCCATCGGACACCTTGATCTGAAACCTTCCGCGAAACATGTCCCAAATCTGCTGAGTCTCCGCTGCGTAGGCCCCACGAAGAGAAGCAAAGGAGGAGTTAGTGAGAAGCATAAAACCGTTGAGGACCTTCGCACGACCCCACTTTCCTTTCCCCCTACTTACAGTTGTATTAATTCCCCCGTCTTCCTGAGCTGTCTGCTCCGGTTCCAGCAACATCGAGATCGTATGACGCTTACCCCAGACTTCTCGTTCGATAATCACCTCAACAATATTTTCCTGCAACCTCACCCACACTCCTCGTGCTGTGACGAAACTCTCGAACCATCCGCCCTGCTCAAATTTAAGAGTTCGACGAATGTAGTTGTTAATCTGTTCCTCAGTGAGGCGAACTCCATTCTTATTCCGTGCCGCGTTTTCCAGAAGATTGGCTAGATTAGGCCCGCCGGGGATCACCGCTGAAGAATCCTCAACATATCCGTCAACGTCGGAAAGATCCTGAGGGTCGAAAGAGACAAGCGCCAGCAAACCGATTCCCACCAGCCCGAGGAGAGAGAGATAGAACAAGTTTTTGAAGAACAGGGCCTTCCGCGTTGGGGACGGGGGAGACTTACGCTCTGTCTTCTCGCTCGAACTATTCCTTTTCCCGGTATCGTTATCCTTCTCGGCCATCTTTGAATCTTCAGTATTTCGTATCGCGGTGAAGCTGTCGAGAACTCAGACCGCAAGGAGCACCTTGATTCGTTCAATCTGACTTGGATGAGCTCCCGCCACTACCCGCCCCACTGTC
>DFWB01000247.1 GCA_002380675.1 Akkermansiaceae bacterium UBA4145 | reverse complement strand
TACGTCCGAGTCTACCAGTGGGCCAGACAGGCTTCGCCTTGAGCATATTCGACCTGTAAAAATCCCACTGCTTTCGTCGAGATCTGCGTATATTCAAACCAGATGAGTAAGGAAAAGATCCGCCTCGCTGACTTGCGTGAAAATTACGAGCAGGGAGGCCTTACCGAAGCCGAAATCCTCGCCGATCCCTTTCTGCAGTTCGAAAGCTGGCTAAGCGAAGCGATTGAGGCAGGAGTAACTGAACCCAACGCAATGACTCTGGCAACGGCCAATAACGAAGGAGAACCTTCCGCCCGAACCGTCTTGCTCAAAGGACTTAAAGACGGATCTTTCAGCTTCTTCACCAACTATAACTCAAGGAAGGGGCAGGATCTCGAAGCCAACCCGAGAGCCTCTCTTGTCCTTCATTGGCGAGAGCTCGAGCGCCAGATTATTATCCGAGGCACCGTGTCCCGCACAACCCAAGAAGAATCGCAGTCTTACTTTCAATCAAGACCCCGAGGTGCTCAGATCGGGGCTTGGGTTTCCCAATATCAAACCTCTCCCATCACCGGCCGGTCACATCTTGAGGAACTAGAAGAGCAGCTGCAGAAAAAATGGCCCGAGGGTAGCGATATTCCACTTCCTCCCTTCTGGGGAGGCTACCAGGTAAAACCAGATTATATCGAATTCTGGCAAGGCCGTCCGAGCAGACTGCACGATCGGTTGGTCTTTACCCCGAACGGCTCCGATTGGCGCCTTGGGAGGCTCAGCCCTTGAGCTCGCCGTTACGAATTCGCTGAACCCTCGCACGTTCCTGCCCCAGAAAAACAGGCAGGAGGTTGTCCTCGATATACTTGTAGGCCTGCGCCATTCCTTCGTCCCGGTAGACACGGCCTATCCGAGCCTCTACCTGAGTTGGGTTCCCAATCACCCTGAGGAAGTCGTTGGAGGTGAACCGAATAAATTGTTCCCCATCCAGAGAGCTTTGCTCTTTAAGGATCCACTCTCTTACAAAGAGCGCAAGAACCGCATCACCAATCCAAGCCTCTTCCCGTTCCCGGGTTAGTCGTTCTTCGTTATGCTTCATCAGGAGAAACCTAAGTTGACTCTATCCTGAGTTTTTTCTCAAGACGCTCCCGCATATCCCGTTCTGATTCCGGATCCCAGTAGCCACTATCGAGTTCAATAAAGATACCCGAATAAGGCAGAGCCGTTGAGGTCTTGAAGACCAGCACCGTGAATTTATTAGCGCTGTCTTCAAGAAGAAGAGATAACGATCGGAATTCCATCTCTCTCGCAGGATAGCCTCGCAGAGCGCTTTCGATTTTACGCCGGTAACTCCCGATACCTGGAGCGCGATCGTTAGGGATCTCAGCGAGTTCTCTCGCGAGATAGATTCGAGGTGTGACATTCTGCACCCTTTCCAACTCGTCAAGAACCTCCTGGAGGACTTCAGGAATCTTATCGTCGATGAATATCGTCCGCACTCCCGGCCTGCTGTGCAAAGGAAAGGCTGCGTCTCCGATTACTATCCAATTTCGGTATCCCAGAGTCTGTAACTCCTGCTTGATTGCTCTTGTCCACGAGCGAGAGCTTCGGCTTTCATTTTCACGCTCTCTCATTCCTGAGCATCCCGTCAGAAACGAAACCAGGAAAAGGCACAGAGCTATGATCAGGTATGGATGCCTTAGCTTCACCGGGAGTGAGTCTATGTCCCAATGCTCTCCTGTCAACGGGGGCGAGATCTTATCCCATAGCCGAAATATCGATGATGCTTTTATCCCCTCAAATTTCCGCCTTGGAAGAATGAGGAGCAGCCTCTGCAAGGTTTACCGCAGAACTTTCAATCTCCTCGAATATTCCGGGACTAGCTGAGCCGCTTCTGGAGGGCCGCAACATCAACCTTCCCCATCTCAGTTCTTGGTAATCGGCCTACCGACTCGATCGCATTGATTCTCAAAAAACCGGCCCTGCCCTTGTTCAGCTTCTTGAGAAGGCCGGAGGGCCTGTCGAAATCCTCTTCGACAACCAACACCACCCGCATCCCCCGCCTTGCATCGGGAAGCGCCAGAAGATACGCCCTCTCGTAGTCGAGATACTCTTTAACTTCACTCTCCAGCGCCTCTACGTCCACAAGCTCCCCGAGAATCTTCACCTTCCGATCGGCCCGGCCATTCACAGTCAGCCGGTTCCCCGTGATCTTTACGAGGTCACTGCTTCTAAACCAGCCCTCCTTGTTGCCAGCTTTCCGGCAACGCATCTCCCCACGATGTCTCTGGATGTAATATGTGCACAGAGCTGGCCCTCTGAACTCCAGACAACCCTCCTTACTTACTCGAAATTCCCAGATTGGCAGGATCGGCAGACGAGCTGCTCGGAAGGGTTCATCCAGAGAGGCCAGATCGGCAGTAGCTATCTGAGACCCAGCCTCAGTCATTCCGTAACTTTGCAGGATCGGCCATCCCAGATCGCGAGCGCATTGACCCTCTTTTTCATCCAGTTTCCCTCCACCAACAATAATCGCACGTAGCGATTCAGGAGCTTTCAACCCAAGCTCCACAAGGTCGTGAACCTGCGTGGGAACTAGTGAGGTCAGGGTGGAGTGATCTGACTCGATCGCCTCCTGGAAGCCCCTGGCATCCCAGCGCCCTTCCAGAGACCTAACGTGGCACTTTGCATCGTATGCCCGTGCTACTACCCCGAAGCCTCCTACGTGATACAGCGGCAGAGCGACCATAAAACGGTCGCTTTCTGAGACCTCAAGGAGCTGGTTCACTGCTCTGGCCGACGCAAGAAGCGCACTTCGCTGGAACATGACCCACTTGGGCGGACCAGAGGAACCAGAGGTAGCAAAAACGACACTCTCCTGATCATCCAAGGCATCACGAATACCCTTTACTTGCTCCTCATGGCCGGGAGGCGGCAACACGCAGCACCTCTCCGAATTCCAGAAGTCCTTCTCTCTCAGCTCAGGCGTTTCCATGGCAGCTTCTCTAAAAGGTCATCAAATCCAAGGCCTGCTCCTCCGGGAGCAGTAAAAGTCGGACCCGCAACCCCTAACCGCTCTGTGAACTGATCAGGCTCAAAAAGCCCATGAGTCTGCAACCCCCCAATCGATAGCCTCACCCCTTCCATCCCCAGTTTTCCTGCCTGCTGAGCAGCGAAACACTGCCCCAGAGGATGATCCATGTTGCTGGTCACCACCAGCGTCTTCCCCTTCAGACCCTCAACCTTGATATCTGTTCGAACAGGCTTAACCACCAGAATCCTTTCATCGTCCTCCAGATTGTGGGACCCGCGATCGCGTGCAAGATTCAGTCCTGATCTTTTCCGAATACGGCCCCATTCCTCCCTGCTCCATGGGCAGGGATCTTCCAGAAAATCAATCCGCCCCCGGAGATAGCGAGAAAGCCTTTGACTCAACCCAATAGTCTCCTCGCTAGTGAGAACCTCGTTAAAGTCGATACGCCATGACAATTGAGGCCAGCGCCTTGCGATTTCTTCTAAAGACTTGAGCTGGCCTGCGAATAGCCTGTCCCCCTTGAGCTTTATCATATTGTAGCCCCGGCGAACGGACTCCTCCACCGCACTCATGGAGCACTCCGGCAAAGTTGCGTGACTTTCGGGAATATACCGCTTCACAGAGTCAATCAATGACTCCCCCGCCTTGCGGGCCGCACCATCGACCCTCGCCATCCTGAATGCCCCTCTGGCCATGTCGCTAACCAGCTCATTGCCGCGGAATTCCATGAGCAACCCTTCAAGATCAGAATCTCCCAACTCTGGCCATGGATGGAGACAAGCAAAGCCTTCTCCAATCCGAAGCAAGGCTCCCTCGAATTCTCTCCGTGAGGAAACGGCATTAAGCTTCTTGTTAGCTTTGATGCTGTATTTCCAATAGTAGATAGGATCCATTACCTGCGCGATTAGGTCTGCCCGCTGCACTCGCTCTGCTAGAGTGACACTGCAACTGTGAATAGCATTGCGAATAGCATTAACTGGATAGCTGCAATAGCAAGAAACCGGTTGTAGCGCTGGCTCGGCGGAGAAGCCTTCACCCCCCTTACACAGAATAAACCGATGAGGAACCAGGGAACACTCAGAACCGGAAACCATGAAGCTCCGTAGAGGCCTCCAAGAAAAGACAACATCATCGCCACAATGACAAAAGCTGTGATCATACGGTGAATCACCACAGAGCCAAAACGCACAGCCAGCGTATTTTTATTACTCCTCCTATCCTCTTCCACATCCCTGAGGTTGTTGATCGCAATCAGAATTGCACTGAGAAGCCCCACCTGCAAACCAAGGACTCCCGCAGGCCACTCCCATGTCCCT
>DFWB01000285.1 GCA_002380675.1 Akkermansiaceae bacterium UBA4145 | reverse complement strand
GATTTCGTTCGAATCCGAGGGAGAGCAGGATGTTCTCGCCTATTACAACATGAATTCCAATGCCTCCATGGCGGAAGCAGGAAATCCAGACTGGCTTATCTCCCGGCAGGTGGATGATGCCCGGTTTTTTGTCGAAAACGGGGTATTCAGGATGCGCCTCACTGGCCCAGCAGGCGAAATCATCACCTATTCCGGCACCCCGAGACTTTAAACCCGACATCACTCTCAAATTTCCATGAAAAGAACTTTGCGGTCCGGCTACATATCGATCCTGTCTGTCATAACACTGGCATCGATCATGCTGCTCATGCTAACGGCGTCGTTCCGCCATACTATTCGGAACCAAGAGGCCCAAAAGAAGACTCAGATCAGGGTCGACTACACCAATCGTGAACAAGCATTTCTCCGCGCAGTTCTCACCGAGGTCCCCAACAGCGCGATCCGCAACATGATGGCAAATTCCAATTCCGCTAGCAACGAGGTCTCCTCACGCTGGGAGTGGATCTTTGAGCGGGCGCTGGCAAAAGCCAAAAGCGAGCAGGCTCTACCGAGAGAACAGGCAAGGGTTCTTGGAATCGGCGGGCAATCGATTTCAGGAAATACCGGTGATGGCAGCAGAGGCGAGCTCAGAAATACCATCAACCGTATCAAGAACCAACCCTCCTTGAATTCGTTCTACGTGAATGCTGGCACAAATAATACCAGCAATCTTCTGGGACGGAACTACCCCGAATCTCTGAGAGTATCAGATGGCGCTGTAGAAAAGATGGATCGTGACCGTCCAATAATCAGCATGGCAAAAACATATCCCGAGGGAAGCCAGTTCAGGGTCGTGCCCTACCCTGACGTTCATTTCGGCTATGTTGCCCAATCGGACAATTTCGTGGCGAAGCGTAATTGGTGGGCTTTCTCGCTCGGCTCCGGTGAGGCTTCAAAAGCATCTACCGGCGTCACTACCGTCAGAAAGAATTTTATTCTCTCCATTTATGAGGTTCCCTCTCAGCTCGCTGTTGGAAGTGCGGGGAGTACTATTCTGGGAAAACATGGGGACGGCTCCGATTGGGGTGACATCCGGATTTCAGGTGGAGTTTTCGCCTCCCGGGCCTTGACTCAGGGCAACGTTCGGCTGGATCGGCTGGCCGCACGCCGGGGAATTTCCCTGGCTGATGAATCATCGGTGGGAGGGGTCGCTCTGGACGCCCTCACAGGCGACCTTCTCTCCCGGGAGCAGTATGAGTCTGAGAATGCTGCCTTTTACCCTATCTCCAGCTCTTCAGATTCCGGCCTCGTCGCCTTTCTCCCGATTGCTCGCGGCCGAGACGCTTTTGACGACCTTGAAAACGTTACCGACAAAAATTCCGGTTCACCGACTGGCTGGAACCACTACAGCCGCCCCGCAATGCAAACCGTCATGAAGCTGAGGGTTGAGGATGTCCTCTCGCCTCAGGATCAAACCCCAACCTCCATTTCGTTTACTTTTCTCGCGGGTGGAATCGAGCGCAAAATAATTTACGCCCGTGGCAACAATTGGCCGACCTCAGGCTCACCAAAGGGGAGGCTGTTCCCCTTTCATCTGGAAAGTGATGGCATCCAACGTCAGGCCCTTGCCGTCCACGTGGGGAGATTGCCTGCCTTTCTTCGATCAATCGGAGCCGATCCCACCTCCGTGAATAATTCCCTGATGGTAAATGCGAATTATCGAGACAACATCCGAATTCGTAAGCCTAATATTCCGTCTCTTTCGACTGATGTTGCCCTGGTCCTCCGAGACACAAGGGACTTCACCTCTTTCTCCACTGGATTTTCGCTGGTGACACCGTTCAGAACTTATCTGGTAAATGATGTCAATATCGTCCCCCGCGGTATTGATGCACAAGGACAGGAAGTGTTTCCTCCCATTTCCCTTTTCACCCCCGAAAAACGCTTTGGAATTCGTGACCAACCCATGAACATTACCCTGAAGGGGCAAGTGAACCACGTTGGAAAAGATAGTGATCAAAACGCGCGTCCCCTCGACCTGCGTTCCGGCGCAAATGACGAAGTCCTCGCCGGTAAGATTAAAGCTGAGCTTTACTCAATCACTGAACCCGAACAGCTTCCTCCAATTAGCCAGATGAATTGGCTTGTGGTTATCGAGCAGCTTGACTGATCGGGGGGCAATCGATGCGGGGCACCCTCAGCCCTCAGCCCTCAGCCCTCAGCCGAAGAGATACCTTTGGGTTACCCCTGACGTTCTCACTACTCCTTTGGGGGAAGGAGAGGGTGGAGGCTTCCTCCGGAGCTGATCGAATTCCACAGCAGCGGCGCCTTGCTGGAGGATACCCTGAGGGGGCGAAAGGACTCGCTATGGGTATCCACGCGAAACTGGAGTTCATTCAAATCCCGGTTGGTTTCCCTTAACTGCTCCTGGAGCGACACATTGACATCACGTAATTCCAGATTCGCTGAATTGAGCTTCTGTAACTGGCCCACAATTTCCTCAAGAGCTTTGAGAGTCGCCGTGTTTTCCTCAGCAGAAGATGGCGATACCGCCAACCCATCTCGCTCATGCTTCCCCGTTGTTGATACGCTCTTATGATTTTCTGGATTCGCTTTCTGAGTCACTGCTCGCCTTTCCCCAACCCAATCATTCTCGACAAACTGGAGGGCATGAATCAGTGCCGCGCCGGACATCACGCCCAGGAGAGCCGCAGAAGTCGCTATCTGAAAAAAGCATATTCTCATCGCTCAACCGCATGATTTGTTCCCTCCAGCCTCTTTGAGACCAGAAATTCACCCATGATGGATGCGTGGACGTGAAGGTCTCCCGAGTCCGAACGCCCGGTTGTTTCATCCTCACTCTCTAAGCCCCTGCCTTTCCGAGGGCTTCCATCTACCCTCTCCGCTCCCTCATCGCCCACTGCAGCGCTTTCTCGAATACCGGGATCAGCCTCTCCGGCTGTACGATCGGGAGATGCCACTGGTGTGAATGGACGAAACAGTGAGGGACCATTCCGTTTGATAATCAGGGGCCTTAGCTTATCTCCAGAAATTTGCTCCTGATCCGGGAGCACAGGCTGGTCCTCAGATTCCCCCGGAAGCGTGGAGGCCCCTGGATCCAGTGTGTTCCGAGAGGAAATGTAGAGCTCTTTTTCGGCCTCCAATACCGGCTCCTGCCCTCGAATGACGGGATCAGGACTGAGAGGAGGAATAGGCGCCACCGGAAACAAAACCGGCTTGCTTATATACATCCAGAAAAACACTGCTGTTAGGGCAGTGCTTGCAAGCATCATGGGAGGATACCATCGAGAAATACTACAGCGCTGGCATTTGCAGGGAGCCGAAGACTCGAAGGGCAAACGACTTGCCATCTCATCTCCCCTTGCTTCGCCCTCATTCCGGACGGTCATATCGCTTGGAGTTTCCTCGTTCATTTCAGCTTCATTGATGATGGTTATCTTTCGCCACTAAGAGAAATTCTCCTATTGGCATAAGTGACCTCTACCACATCCGAAAAGGCGGGGAATTTGGTCAATACCAGCCTGTCCTCGGTAAGGGTAAGTTGCCGGAGAACATTCCCTACCAAGGAATAGGCCTGCACTCCGGGCAGAGTTTCCATTTTCCCCGAACCAGCACCCGCTAGGATCCCATCATTACGGTGAATCGTGAAGGAGGTATAACTTTCCTTCGAGCTCTCTCCATAAACCCTGACCGAAATTCCATCCGTGTAGACACGGCAATAAAAAGGTTTGCTGGGGATGCTGAGTGAGTCCCCATCCCGGATCTTTACGCGCTTATCAAATCTGTAATTTCCGGCGAACCGAAAGCCGTCTGGAAGAATATCCTGTTCCGCCAGCACCTCAGCCGGTTTCAGCAAGACCGTCACCAATAGTGCGTACAGCCAGTATGTATGTAATCTCTTCATTCGCCTACATCCCACAGAGAATCATTCGGGGACCCCGATGGGTCATAAACCGATCCGCCTAACTCTGTCAGAACAGGGGGTGACTTGGTAACATCATAGGAAAGGCTGTTCCCGTTTAGGTCTTCCACGCCAGGAAGAAGGGATCCTCCACTTGGAAGGTATTGGATTAAATCTCGTCCGGTGATTGAGTCCACCTCCTGCCGTGGGTTATCCGCCAGGTAGGAACGCTGCGCCACAAAAACCTCGCGTAGAGCTGCCGAAGCCTTCTTTCCCTTGTTCCATTCCCCAATATTTCCCGCAAAGTACATCGTTGCCCCCATGATACTGAGGATCACGAAGATCACGACGGTTAGTTCCACCAGAGTAACTCCTCGTGGCGAAAACTCGTAGTGCATATTTATTCTCATGGCATTATTTTTTCGTTCGGATTGTCCGGGACTACTTGCCTAAAAGGGTGTCAACCGACTGCATGATCTCGGTCTTAAGCTCCTCGTCGGAGTTAATTCGATAGCCCAGCCCCAGTGCGATTACGGCAAACCCGGCAATCACAGTCCACCAGAAGGTCCGGAAGAAAAAACTCTTTCCCCGTGGCGCGATGATCGGTCGATACCATGGATCTGTTTCAACGATTCTCGTCACAAACATCTGGTTTCCAGATCGCAATGCTGTCAGCAGGGATTCGAGATCCCTTTTCGCGTTTACTATCAGGCGATAGCGGTAGCGTCGGCTGGGGGACTCCTCAAGCTCTTCAACAGTTACCTGTCCCGAAAGCCCAGATTCCGGAAGCCGCATCGTATAGACATGTGTCTGATAGATGAACCTTTCGCGCAGCCAGCGGTCAATTTGAGTCAGTTGCATGAATCTTATATTTTAAATACCGCTCTGCATCATCTTCGGGCCCATGAGAAAGATCGGAAGAAAAGTTCCGATAAATACCGCCGCGATCAGCGAAACCGCCATCAGGAGCACCACAAAATTCAATACCTGAGTAAAGTCGTTCATATAGTTTTCCGACTCCTCCTCATACATGTCCGCCAGCATCTTCAGCTGGTTATCAATCGAAGCGGACCTCTCCCCGATCGACATCATGTGCACCACCTGCTCATCCACTGAAGTAAATTTGCTGAAAGCAACAGAGAGAGGCACCCCGGAATGCTCATACTGTTCGGCCGCATTACGAATCTCTGGAAATAGTGGTGTAGATTTGACCGAATTTGCTGCCACTCGCATCGACTTGGAGAGATTAATCCCGTTGGAGTAGAGAAGCTCCATGGTGGAAAGAAATGTCATTTGCCTGAGGCTCATGATCAGCTGGCTGAGTAGGCGCCACTTGGACATTGCTACCGAGGTAATAGCATTACGGGTCCCTTCGGACCGCCAGATCAGAACTCCCATCACCAGAGCGCTGAGCACCGCAAAGGGCCATAGAATGCGCGTTGCATGACTGACCTTGAAAGCAAGCGCTGTCAGCCCGTCTGGCGCTTGGCGAACCTGCTCCAGCATTCCCTCGACCTGAGGGACAATCTTAACCTGTGAGACTATGAAGGCACCAATGAGTACTGAAATCACGATTCCCGGAAGAAGAACTGCCTTGCGAACCTGTTTCTTAAAGTAGAGCTCTGCTTTCAAACGGTCGGCTAGCTCGCGGAAGGCACGATTCAACTGGCCAGAATCACCGCCTGCTTGGATTAATCCGATCGTCATGTCGTCAAACCGGTTCGTCTTACGGAACGCTTCGTGGATCGACATCCCAGACTCCGTATCAAGCCGGATCTGCTCAAGCGTAGCAGCCAAGACCTTGTTGGGCAGTCCCTGTCCATAATATTTCAGCGCATCCGAGGTGTTAATCTGAGCCTTCAACATCGACGAAAGCCCTCTGAACAGTTGAATGAGATCCTTCTTTTTGAATCTCTGAACTTTCCTCTCCTTCTTCGCACTTACAGCGGGCCGGGATGCGGCAGGAGAAAAAGTCCCTGCGTTTGTTGTGACAGTTCCGTTATTCATCAGAGTAGGTCATATCGATTGTTTTACTGATAGCCCTGAGATCAGTCTGCCCGTCAGCAAGAAGGCGAAGCCCACTCCGCCGGAGATTAGGAAGAGCTCCATCCTTCAAAACCATCATCTCGAGGTCGTATGGGCTGATCTCTCCCTTCGAAAGCAGGTCGGAAACCCTGGGCGTGATCGGGATAATTTCGACAATTGCGGTCCGCCCACTGTAGCCGGTTTCACGGCACTCGGAGCACCCCCCCGATCTCCCAGCAAAGAGCGACCGCTCAGCCCACTCCTCTCCCAGATTGAAAAGTCGCCGTTCATTCTCACCGATGCCCTCGATGGGAACCTTACACTCCGGACAAAGGACCTTGATCAGACGCTGCGCGCACGCCGCCTTGAGGGTCTGGGCGATTTTCCAGCGCTCGATCTTCAGTTGTTCAAAACGCTCAATAATCTGGGAGGCACGAGGTGTATGAATTGTCGTCAAAACCTTATGCCCGGTGACCGCGGCCTCAATGGCTAGCTCGGCAGATTCTGTATCGCGAACCTCACCCATAAGAATGATATCCGGATCACTCCGCATGAAGCTTGTAATCATCGGTTTAAATTCCGATGAATTTTTCAGGTCGCAATGGGTTACCCCCGAGATTTCATCCTCCACCGGATTCTCCAACGTCAGGATATTCACTTCGGGACGATTGAGCTCACGCAACATTGCGTTCAAGGTCGTCGACTTGCCCGATCCCGTCGGACCACTCATTACAATAATCCCAGCCGGAATCTCCATTACCCGGTTGAGCTCAAAGAGAGTCTCATCGTCAAAGGCCAGAGACCCCTTCCCCAGCTTGACATTAATGTGGCTCTTATCGAGAAGCCTCATCGTGACATGGTATCCCCGGTAGGTCCGATGGCGTTCATACCGGATATCGATCGGCCGGTGGTAATAAGCGATCGTAAAGCGCCCTGATATTCCCGGTGTGGTGTTGCGCGTTTCTGCCGGCAACTTCATCAAATTCAGGAAAAACGCATCGATCCGATCCTTGAGCTTCATCGGCATCTCAACTTTGTCTCCCAGATCCCCATCAATACGGTAACAGTAGTAGAACGACTCTTTCTCTACCTTGAAATGAATGTCAGAAGCTCTCAGCTTGGTAGCTGTGGCAAGAATGGTAGCCGCGAGTTGTGCAATCGGCTCATCATATTCAACCGTGACATCAAAGTCCTGCAGACCCTCATCGATATCCTCAACATCGATCGACTCAAGCTGGGAACGATTTGGGCCCTGGGTCGTGGTAACGCGTTCAATCGCACGACTGATCTCACTACTCAGCGTTACAACCTTTTCGATCTGGAGTGAGGGGAATCGTGGAGAGAGATATTCATCCGGCGCGGAGCTCCAGGGGTTCGATACCGCTACCAGAAGTCGATCCGCATGAATACAGAGAGGGGTGAACCCTCCCCGGGTCATCAGAGCGGGGTCGCACGCGTCGAGTAGCGATGCATCGCAAAATTCAGCAACCTTCGGGAGGAAGGGAAGGCTGTTGACCTGAGCTATAGCCGACATGAAGAGGGGCCGGGAAACTCGGTTGGGGACCTGATCATGACCAAGTTCGGCCAGGGAGGCATCGTGCTCAATCAGCGCAGCCATGATACGGCCACTGATAAAATCATTAAATTGGATGCCATCAAACTCGATCATATTCCGAACTGCTGCTGGCAGAGTGAGATCCACCCCTCATGATGGAGGAGGACACTTGAAACCATAGGACTGGTTCCGGTCTTATCTGCGATGAACTGCATTATTGTTCGAGCAGAAATCCGCAAGGCCGCCGGGTTAATCGATCCTATACCAATAACTTCTGACTCCTCCGCAAAGAGCACGGGAGTCATCAACTTCCGACATTCGAGAAGAAGACTTTCGTTCATGTCGTAAAACACGGACGGCGTTGGCATCTTGCTGGCAAAGGGAACCAACGTCAAAGGCTGCCCCAGTGACTGGGACAGGGATCTTCCCAGGCGTTCAACTTCCAGGGGACGGGCGTCAGGCTCACGAATTCTCAGAGCTGCGAGGAACTCAAGAGGATCCCATGGTCTCGGACCCCGCAGTGAACCCTGCCCATGATGCCGTAGCTCTTTCAGCTCCGCTGGGGTTGCCAGTCCATGATCTTCAAGAAGCGAGCAGGTCTGGCTGAGGCATTCCGGGTCGGTTGCCATTGAGACAGTTGCGCCCGACGGCACCCTGTTCACTTCAATTTGATTTTCAGCTTGGGCCTGCATGCGTTCTAGCGCTTACGGAGAAATTTCGAACGTCCATGTTGAAGTCCGCTCTTCGTCTTCTTCTCGAAAGATCCACTAAGGTCCGCCTTAAGCTCGTCAGCCGTAGGACGGTGATCCCTCTGCCCGGGATGGAGATCGCCGAGTGCTCTCTGCCAGTTAGGCTCATGGGCCGGACCCGGAAGAGCAGGCTCGATCCAGTCGTGGCCGGGCTTGAGGCTCACATTATCCCGAATCGCCCTGCTCGTGATGCCATTCTCCACAGCACTCCCCGGATTGTAGGAGGTAGGTGTTACCACAAAGACAAGACTGGAGGTTTCCTTCGCAGCTTCCTTGCTCTTGAAGAAAAAATTGATACCTGGAATATCACCAAGGATCGGAACCTTATTCCTATCCTTGGTTTTGACCTGTCCGTAAAACCCTCCCACAACGAGAGAGTGCCCATCGGGAATACGGGCGATACTCTCAATCATCGATTCTGACACTCGGGGATATCTGTTCCCGCTCTGGCCAACGATTTCATCGACAACCTGCGCAGAGCGTGGGCGCATCTGCATACGGATTGTGCCATCAGGAAGGAGAGTCGGGGTAACCGCGACCGTTACTCCTATTTCTCTTGTGCTAGAAGGATCTCCAGTCGGGTCTTTCGAGTCGATCGAATACCTGACCTCCTCGGTCACCTGATTACTGACTTCTGTTTCACTGATTGTGGTTGTAATGATGGGAACACGGTCAATGAGTGAGATTGTCGCCTTCTCATTATCCTCTGTGATTAGCGTAGGATTGGAGGTCTGGGTAACAAGTCCCCCCCGCTGCAGGGCACGAAGAACGCCACCCATCTGAATAGGAGAGAGGACAATCGTATTGTTGTTTGGTGTATCCGTACCACGAAGAACAGAACCTGACCCCAGAGTGCCCGACGCAGAAAGCGCATTGTCGATGCCGAACAGAGAATTCAGGCTCGTAATTGTCTCAAGAGGAATTCCATTAGCACCCAGACTGGATGACCAGTTCACACCCTTCTTCTCACCCGCGCTACTGTTGACACTGAGAATTTTAACTTCAATAACGACCTGCCCTTTTGCCTTATCTACCGAGGTGAGAAGGTTCCTCGCACGCTCTACCTGGTGAGCTGTGTCCACGACGATGATCGTGTTGGTCTTGGGTTCGTAGTTCGCGATACCAGTGGGAGAAAGCATCGGCTGGATCAGCCCCTTGATCTGCTCGATATCAGTCGGACGCAAGTAGCGGAGCTGGTAGTGCCACTCCTCCGCTGGCAACCGATTCAGCTGCTCATTGTTTAACGCGTAGACTGTGTTGCCCTTGGTGTAGAGGGTGAGCCCATATTGGAAGGCCAGCTCCTCCATCTGCTCAAGTGGATTCCCGCTGTTGAGGTGACCACTTACATTGAAATCCGGTCCCGCAATACTGACGTTGTGAAAGTATTGCTTATTGGCACGCTTGGCCAGCATCTGGAAGATGTCGTTGATTGCAGCATCTCGAATCAGATATTCCCCATTACTTTCATCGATCTGCCCGGCGGTATCGCCCGGAACACCAAGCTCGTCGAGGCTCTCCTCAGGTGGAGGTGGAGGGGGAAGTTCAGAGAGGTCCCGCCCGACAGAAGGAAGGGGAGCCGGCAAGGCAGGA
>DFWB01000229.1 GCA_002380675.1 Akkermansiaceae bacterium UBA4145 | reverse complement strand
CTTCTTAGCGGCCTTCTTAGCAGGTTTACGCTTTGCAGCGGGTTTCCGCTTTGCAGCGGGTTTTCTTTTTGTGGTCTTCTTCTTTGCAGCCATGGCTCTTTGCTGTTTGAGTTTGCGCTCAACGGCGGTTCTCTCATCTGGAGCTAACGCTTCGTCAGAGAGTAAGTGGAGAATAGCGCGACCTGCACTGCCTCCGAAAGCGTTTAAGAGAAAATCTTTTACCAGTGGAGAGACGATACTTTCTTGACTTTTAGTTGCTTTGTAGATGTACACTCGTCGTTCTCGTGTGTGTTTCACGAGTTGCTTGCGCTCGAGTCCTTGCATCACCGAGAGCACAGTTGTGTAAGCGCGCGGTTTTTCATCGGGGAGATGATCACGGATCACAGCGACTGTTGACGGACCTAGAGAGTAGAGAACCGAGAGTGCTTGTAGCTCGAGTTGGGATGGGCGGGATTGATCCAGCATGTGGTGATGTTTTGCGTGGAGCCTTGCGAAGGGAGGAGTCTTAATCCGAATCTAGCGGGCCGAAGCGGGAGAGAGCCCCTCGCGAAGATGCTGTTTTTACAGGGTTTTAACGCTTGCAAGGATAGTTCCAGAGCGATCTTTTCGCAAATTTTCCGGAACTCTTTGCGGGAACAGAATGAATCTGATCGTAAAAAAAATGAGTGCGTGCCTTTCCTGGAGAGATCAGGGAGTTGGCTTGATCCGTGGGCGTTCTAATTTTGGATCGACCTTCTTCAGGGTAGACCAGAGAAGCTTCTCTGATGGATGACCACTGAATAAAACAGATCCATCCCTTTGTAGAATGGTGATAGCTGGAAGCTCAAGGACGCGTAGTTTTCGCGCGAGAGATTGCTTGGAGTTATCCACAACCCAATCGCCAGGTTTGCGCGGCATGAGCTCGGTACAAAACTTCCGTGCTTCACTCAACGCCTCATTGTCTGGCTCAATGAGGATTGAAGTCACCGGGATTTTGTGAGTTCCCAGTGTTTCAGCCATCGCAAGAAAGTCAGGGAGGTAGGCCTCCGACTCCGTACTCCATGGTGACCAGAAATGCATCATCAGGTAATCGCTGGTTCCAAACAAGGTTCTCAGAATCACTTTTTTTTCATCGGCCTGCCTCATGTAGGCTTGGTCAAGATTCACCTTGAGACTAGCGAGAGCCTGCTCGCGGCGCAGCCGATCGATATGCGGCGCGAATGCCGTCGCTTGTCGGGGACTCAGCCAGAAGGCTTCCTTAATATGGTTTTCGAATTCGGTAAGCTCTCCTTTTTGTAGAGCTTCAAGAGCGAAGCAGTATTCGATTATCGAAAAGAATTCTTCCGGAACACTGAAGATAACTGAGTCGTCTATTCTGAAGGATTCTTTCTGCTCCTCGAGCACGGGACCAAGGGCTGCTACCGCCGCGAAGTCTTCCTGATCAACGAGGAATAGAAAGCGAGCCTCCAGAGTAACCTGCCTCGCTAAGCCACCCGCTTCAGCGGCTTGGATAGCATCATTCAGTTTGCTCTCATTATCCGCTTCGAAAAGATTCTGGATGAGAACCTCCCGATTCCCTTGATCCCGGATCTCCTGAGAGGGTCCGGGCAGTGAAAGGGAAAATAGAAGCAGTACGGACAAAGAAGTTCGTACCATGGTGGAGAGTCGCTGGATCAATTGTTGTTTGGAATCTGAAGAGTCTGCCCCGTTTGGATATTGGTTCCCGAAATACCATTGGCGGCTTGAATTGCCTCTACGGTTGTATTGTATCGCTTTGCCAAACCCCAGAGGGAGTCACCCTTTGCCACGTTGTGAGGCACGGTGTTTGCCGCTGGAACTCCGTCGGGGAAGGAAGGGACAGGTGCCGGAGTCACTCCAGGAAGAGGTGGAATAGGAGCGGGGGCCGGGGGGCTATTCAGGACTGTAGGTAATGGCTGATAGGGAGCCCCTTCAGGTCCTGCGCCAGGGATCCCAAAATCATCGACCTGCCCGTAAGGAGATTGTCCGGTCGCCTGCGCTGCCTTCAACTTCTTGTATTCAGCATAGTCAGGGTCGAGTGCCGAACAGGAAACAAATACGATCGACAGTCCAATGGCTGAGTAGTGAGTCATCCTCATGAGACGAAGAGTAATCTATTACTACGGAAATACGAAATATATTTTGCGGCTTTTCTAGCACATCGAATGCGCTGGAGGAGGTAGAGCCTATTTTCCGATTTTGAAGAAGCGATCTACTGTAGCTTCGGTGTGAGCACAGAATTCTTCCAGTTGTTCCGAGCGCGCTAGCGAGATGGTTTCCGCAATTTGCCGGATATAGGCGGGCTCACAGCGTTTACCACGATGCGGGACAGGAGCAAGGTAGGGGGAATCGGTTTCCACCATGATTTTTCCGGCTGGTGTTCTGCTGGCTGCGTCGACTACTCCGGCTGCATTCTTGAAGGTGGCAATACCCGTGAACGAAACCAGCCCCCCCAACTCGAGAACGCGTTCTGCCTGTGAATAGGGTCCCGGAAAGCAGTGAAAGACAGCCTGCAGATCACTGGTAAACGGTTTATAGATGGCGAGGGCATCGCTGAAGGAGGCATCTCCTATGCGGTCACGAGTATGAATGACGACATTCTGGCCCGTTTCTGCAGCGAGCACAAAGTGCTGTCTGAGAAAGTCCCTCTGCCGCTGATGGTAGCTCTCCTCGGTCCAGCCCTTTGGGGCTGGGTGAAAATAGTCGAGACCGGTTTCTCCAATTGCGGCAACACGATGATGAGTGGCGAATTCCCGAAGGGCTTCGAGATAGTCATCGGGGGTCTCGTGTACGTCACAGGGATGAATCCCGACACACGCGTAGACCTCGGGAAATTTTTCTGCAATAGACAGATTCCGGGGAATGTCCTCCAAGTTGGTCGCGAGGGTCATCATACGGGTGATTCCTGCGTCACGCGCACGGTCGATGAGCGGGCCAAGTTCGTTCTCTGAAAACTTGTGAGAACCGAGATGGCAATGACTATCAGTAAGCATCGAGAGCGGGAGCGCCTTTGAGAGTTTCTATTCCTGAAGAATCGTTTCTCCGCGGTAGAACCAGGCGTAGGGAATGAAGAGGAGGGCGGTGATGAACATCAGGATGGTGAAGAACCAGTAGTAGGAAGCGCCTTCCAGTCGTTCGCCACCACCGGCGAAGAAGGTCTTCCTGAATTCTCCGGCATCCTCCTGATCCATCTCGTCCTGATAGCCAATCTCCTCCTTGCGGCGCTCGAGCCAAGTGCGGTCGGGACGAAGGGATTCGGTCCATGACTTGGTGGGTTCCTTCTTTTTTTCCCTCAGGGAAATACGGATCCCGACGTCCCATTGCGTCTGGGCCTTCTGGTCCGGCCCATCGCTGGTGATGCGAGCAGTCTGGCTGTTTTCCATTTGGTAGCGGAAGGGGCGGCCCCATTGGTCCTTCAGTTCACTGAGTTCCTCTGCGCCCACGTCCGGCCGAGGCAACTTGGAGCCATTCGATCGGACCCATGTTTCGATCCTTGAGGCCGCGGCTTCCAGAGATTCCCGGCCGGGCACCTCGACTTTCGTCTGACCTCCAAACTTAAGAGAGTAGTCGATATCGTCGTCTGTCCCCAAGGCGCTATCAGCGCCGGGATGGGAGCGGGTAGCGGTGGATTTGTGGTCCTTACCCGCTGCGATTTCCAATTCTTTCTGTACGGCTTTACCGGGATCCGGAATCTGGATGTAGCTATTTACCCCGGCGGTGAAGAGGTTTCCAAGCGCTACCGCGGCAAGGAAAAGGCCAAGGATCATGGACTTCATCGTGCGGGGAGCCTGAGTATAAGCGAATTCAAGGGCTACGATTGAGACAAGGATCTCTGCCGCTGTCAGCAGAAGATAGGCGAGCATCTGCCACCCGATATTTGGGCGCTGGCCGGCGTCGATCCACTCTTGGATAGTCGAGCTGAGGATAAAAGCAGCACCCATCAGAAAGAGCCCAGCACCGATTTTACGCAGCGGAGTCAGCTTAATTACTTTGCCTACCCTAGGGTAGACAATGAAGGTGAAGAGAGGGATAAGAGTGAGAATGAGAACCGGGTTGACTGCCTGAATCTGGGATTCCAGCCATTCTACCCCGAGGAAGTTCCGGTCCATCTCCCGGGCTTGGAATACCCAACGGGAAGCGGTCTGATCGAAGAGGGCCCAGAACATGGCAACAAAGAGGAAGAGGACCGAGAGTTTTGCCATGGCCTTGAGCCCCACCGGGCTGAAGGTCTCCCTCAGGAAT
>DFWB01000227.1 GCA_002380675.1 Akkermansiaceae bacterium UBA4145 | reverse complement strand
AAGAGTCCCCGCGCACCTGTTTGTCACCATCCTCCAGCGGTTTGGAGTGGAGACGGACACCTTCGCCGGTTACACCGGCACTCTTGAGGGAGTCTAACTCCATTCAGGCCACGATGATTCCCTGAACTGCTTGGCGGAATCTCGCCTCGCTTGCCGACTGCGTCTGGTTCAACCGATTGGAGTTCTCGAAAGCCCGTCATTATTGCACCGCTCCTTTGGAGATTTTTTACCGGGCCAAGTCAGTTCCGAGTTAGCTCCGGATACCGTTTGCGCCTCGTGGCCGGGAAAAGGTCTTCTCACATAGTTTGCCGAAAGACCGGGTGGCTCTTGAGCTCTGGCTTGCTTTCCGGCCCATGCTACGGAATATCCGGAAAGTATGAAGGTATGTAAATGCACCGCAGCCACCGTCCTGGCGGCCAGCTTGTCGATCAGCCTCATGTATACAGGTGCTGCTGCAGATCAGATCCTGCGCATCTGTAGCAAGGAGCAATTTGCCGTCACTCCGGCGCTGCGCACCGCCTTCTTCAGGCATGCGAGAAAGCAGGTTGAGACTAGCTTGAAGGCAGGGGACACGGTGCTGCCAGCCGAGTTTCTCGCATGGGTTGAATCCGATCCGGACATCGCCACTGGAGTGTATGCGACGCATCACAAACCCGAGGACGTGCTCCGCTGGCTCTACTCGCTTCGGCTCGATATGGGCAAAGCGAAATTCGAGCAGTACCGCCAGCTGGCTCTCGCGGTTGCTCTGGTCAGCGCAAAGGAGGGATTGGCTGCCGATACAACTGCGCGGGAGCCGATGAAGTTGGTGATTCCCCGTGATCCCCGTGTGCGAGTCGATACCAAGGATCCTCAGCGTGAGTTGGACTTTAATGATCACATCATTAACTTCCTGAACGACCATACCATCGAAGAAGACGTCGTGCTTGATCCGAAGACTGGTGAGTTAAAATACGACAAGCGAGGCATCGCACTTCCGGTTCCGAAGCGAAAGAAAGGTGATCCGGCGCAGAAGACGAAGAAAATCAAGCGCGCACTCTACGCCGCCGATGTGATGGCTAGCAGGGAGTTGCAGGAGAAGTTCAACGACTACATGAAGTCGCAGGGACACGAGGTGGAGATCGACTGTGGTGATCGTATCATTCACTGGCACAGCCGCGATGCGGTGCGTGGAGAGGCTTACAAGAAAATTGAAGCAGCCTACCGGATGTTCCGTAGTGCGTATGAGGCCAAAGGATTGTTGCCAAAAGAGCGAGATCCCTTTGCAACTCCGGCCGAGCGATGCCTCTACGCGATTCGTAATTTTGAATATACGTTTCCTCCGGCACTTCAGAAGGAGCGCAACTGGCCGTCCTTCCCGCTGACGGCCCCGTGGCCGCTGCTGACCATGCTTGCTGCCGATCAGCAACCCCTGCGGGAGCGTGAAGAGCGCTGGATCGCATTTCGTGATCGCGGGGAGTTTCATCGTTACGGGGAGTATATCCATGGTATCGCGCAACAGTTCTCAATGCAGTCGGCGCGTCGGCTCAAACCCTATCCGTTCAGCTACGCAACCATCCAGATGATGCTCAAGGACGGTGGTGTATGCGGCACGATGGGCTCAATCTCGGCACGTGGTCACAACACCCTCGGCGTTCCATCGTGTCAGGCCACTCAACCTGGGCACTGCGCGGTGGTCTTTTTCCGTCATGGACCAGAGACTGGGACCTTTCGCTGTGAAGGCGGTCAGTATGCCACCGGGGGGGATGAGAAGACCGGTCCTTTCACCCCATGGCCGTTCGAGCGTGAATTCAGGCGCAATAAGCGCACCAGCGGGCATGAGATCGAATTCCGAGGGATCAAGAAGATGATCTACCACCAGAGTCTCGCCTGGGGAATCAACCAAGGCTCGGCAGCCTACCACGACGGCACTGTCGCTCATGCCGTGTATCTGCTTCTTCCTGAGGAGCAACAAAGACAAGATGGCTGGAAGCTGCTTCATAACGCTATTGCTCGGAATCCCTATCACTTGCTTGTCATCGATAAGGCCATAGCGATGGCAGAGACCCCGCAGAAACAGGTTGGGATCTGGGGGCTGTTTCGGTCTGCTCTGGCGACAGTCGAGGGTAAGCCAGGATGTCCGACCGAGGGTTTGTATGTCGCTACGGTGAGGGAGAAGCTGATTAACCGGATTGCCTCATTGCCAGTGCCGAAAAACCTGGAAGACGCGAAGCAAGTTTTAGGGTTTCTGCAGGATGAGAAGAACGCTCGTGCCGATCTCGTAGAGCGTTACCGCCTTGCCTTGGATGCGAAGTAGCTGACGAATTTAGTTTGGTCAGAGGTATGCAAGAGGTGAGCGGAATACTTGGTAGCTTATTAAAGAAAGAAAAGACCCCGCACCTGATCCCTTTACATGAACCGTGTATGGCGGGGACATGTGAAACTTCAGGGGATCACCACCCTTAGAAACACCTTATCAGTAGTCGCTGGCTGCGCGTAGCTCATCGTGGTTCCGTTGCCGGTGAGGGCTACCCCGATGTTCTCCCATGACTCAAGGTCCGTGGACCGCTGCACTTGATAGGTTTGTCCAGCAGTGGTGGGCCATGAGATGATCAAGTTGTCGTCTTCAATGCCAAAGGTGGACGGAGCAAGGACCGCCTCTTCTCGAGGTATGGTCCATTTTTTTATTATCAGCGACATGCCGTCAGGAATCGGGTTTGGAGTGTATGTTAGAAAAGACCGTGTTGAGCTGCTGGTCATTAATGCGCCCGCATCCATCCCATCTGCTCCCTCCAACTGAGCGCCTCCTCGTCCTGTCACGCTTATCGTCTTTAAAGGAATCGTTGAAAACCTTGCAGGACTAAAGCCGGGTATTTCATAGACCAGGACATCCTGATTGAGAAAATTAACACGCGGGACAGCCCCGCCTATGAGGCCTCGCCAAACGAGGGAACCGTTTACGTCTAAAACGGCAATCACATGAATAATTCCTATGTCCGGTCTGAATTCATTCGAAATACTAAAGACAAAGGCGGCCATTCCGTCCTCACTGAGGACCGGAGTATTGTTTTCGAAGCCACCTGCAATCCTTGAGCCAAATAGCATTGCACTGGCATTAACCTCATATTCCCATTCAAGCACTGGCTCCGCGCAATGGGATTTGGTGCTCAGGAGAATGGTAAACAGGAACGCAAAAATGATGAGCTTCATAGGTTGCTGGTTTGCTGCTAGGTCGAGCGTGTGGTCCTTCACGGAATTACCACCCTGAGGAACACCTTTTCGGCAGTCGATCGCTGCGAGTAGCTCATTGTAATACCGTTGCCAGTTAGGGGCACCCCGATGTTCTCCCACGATTCGAGATTCGTGGACCGCTGTACTTGGTAGATTTTTCCGGAAGTGGTGGGCCATGAAAGGATCAGGTTTCCGTCTTCAAGGCCAAAGAACGAGGCTACAAGATCTACCTCGTCTCCTGGAATGGTCCACTTTTTGATTACGAGCGGCATCCCATCAGGAATTGGATTTCGAGTGTAGCTAAGAAAAGATGTGGCTGAACTGCTCGTCTGTAATGCAAAGGCGGCCATTCCATCGGTATCTTCTAATCGGCCCGTTGCTGGTTCCATAAGCGTCACTGCTTCTAAAGGGACTGTAAAAAACCGGATTACTCCTGGGCCGACCACTGCTCGATACACCAGCGATTCCTTGGTCAGATGAATTACTGTTGGAGCAGAACCTCCAGTTACTCCTCTCCAAATCGGAAGGCCTTCTTCATTCAAGACGGCGATGACGTATAACGTAGAGGGTGAGGGTAGCCCAAATTGCATTTGGATGCTGAAAACCATCGCGCACATTCCATCTGGACTAAGCACAGGGGTATTATTTTCAAATCCTCCTGAAAGCGTGGCCCCTGGAACCAGCGATTGGACCTCAACCTCATACTCCCATGCTAGCACTGGAGATGAGCCGGGTGATGATGTGCTTAGGAAAATGGCGAGAAGCAAAGTGAGAGCAGCTAGCATTCTCATGCGCGAGGTATACCACGAGAGTGTGTGCCACAACAAGCTCGCCCGATTGCTTTGAGAGCGTAGGGTATGTGTTGAGGGAGTCTCACTAATGAATCTATTCGTTCACCTCGTTGGCCGCGCGGTTTCTACAAAACAGTAACCAGAGATTGAATGGCTAACCTTGCCATAATGTCTCAGGCCTCCCAACTGCCCTAGGTTTAGAAACATACCGGGAACAGGACTCG
>DFWB01000330.1 GCA_002380675.1 Akkermansiaceae bacterium UBA4145 | reverse complement strand
CGAACCTGTCCTGAAGACTCTCATACGCCGCCCCAAACTGGATTCCGAGCTTCGTCTCAAGGCCCTGCATCACCTCGCCGGCAAGGGATCCAGAACAAAGGAGGAGATATTGATTGAGATCATCGAACAGCTTGAACGGGAAGAGCGCCCCTCTCTTCAGGATTGGCTTGCGATCCTTGACTCCACCACGGTGTCCTCCCCCGATGTTCTCAAGCCGTTGTCGAAATCAAAGAGTTCAAGTATCCGCCAAGCCGCCTTCGCCGCTCAGCTTCGCTCCGGCCACCTCCCTTCTTTTCCTCTCGACCCCGACGCCCTCCGATCCATCGCCCGGATCAATTCCCTCGAGCTCAAAAAATCCTATCTCGAACCCGCCCAAAAAGCCCTTTCTCGTCCTCGGGTGGTACAGGAAGCTGCCCTCTTCTGCCTCGGGCGCATCCCAGGAAACGACGTTAGGATCTTCACGATCCTCGCCAAACATGTCCTGAATCCGGATCTTACTGCAGCCGCAGCCGAGGCCGTCTTGGCACGATCCAAGGAGGGCTGGCCTCCACAAGAGAGCGCTACCCTGCTTCGCACTCTTCTTCCTGCCCTTGAGGCTACCCCCGTGGAGAAACGTGGCTCTCTTTCTTTCCAACTCGCCTCCAGGCTCCTTAGCGATATCGCTACCCTCGGTAAGGCTCCCGATGCTCTCGTTCGGATTCGTTCCCTCCAATTACTGCCAGTAGAAATATCTACAGTCTCCGATCAACTTCGCTTCAATAAAACCTCCATCCAACTCCCAGCCGACACCCCGGTCGAGTTCCGCTTGGATAATCCCGATGCTATTCAGCACAACCTCGTCCTGTGCGCTCCCGGCTCACTGGAAAAGGTCGGCCGCGCGGTTGACAATATGCTCGCTGATCCCAAGGCCATCGATCGTGATTGGATTCCTGATCTACCCGAAGTTCTCCATGCCACTCCGATGGCAAACCCCTATCAGGAGGTGATCCTGCGTTTTCGCACTCCCCGGAAACCCGGCTCTTATCCTTTTCTCTGCACTGTGCCCGGCCACTGGCGTATCATGCAAGGAACGATGATCGTTGGCGAAGCGAGGGCCTCATTATCCTCCGAAAAAACGAACAGCGAAGTGCTCATCCTCACCGGCGAGCCCGAATACGGGACGAGAGCATCCCTGAGTGAGCTTGGAAAGAAGCTGGAACAAGAACACCAACTTAAGGTCACTCATCTCCAACTAAACCGCGCCACAAATCCCCATCAATTCCCAGATCTCTCCAAGCACCTTCCCGAAGCTGACCTTTTGATTCTCTCCCTTCGTTTTGTGAACCTCCAAGAGTCCCAATATAAAGCGCTCGATCAATATCTCGACCGGAAACCTTTCATCGCTGTCCGCACTACCACGCACCTCTTTGATTTTCCCAGGGGGTCCAAGCTCGAGGCTGAAAACCGAGCATTCCCAACTCGCCACTTTGGAACACCCTACCGTGGTCACCACGGTCACGATTCGAGCCAGGTGAACTACGTCATGGCCTCAAAGCATCCCGTCATGACGGGCCTTGAACCACGCTTCTGGACTCCCGACTTCCATTACGCGGTCAACCCGCTCGGGATCGAGTGCACCCCTCTCATGGTCGGACAGGGGCTAAAAGGCCTTCAACGAGCGACCTTTAAAGAGGTCGGCGGGCACAACCACGTCATGGTCCTCTCCGCTGAAGACCAAGAACGCCTCAACGGCAGCCCCCACCCACTGGTGTGGACTGTCGACAGCATCCAGAACCGCCGCGCTCTCGTGACCACCATAGGTGCCCGGAAGAGCTTTGAAGACCCCAACGTCCAGCGGCTCTATCGCAATGCCGTCTTATGGTGCCTCGGGCGCACGGTCCCGGAATCCTTTTGATCCTGTATCCGGCCGCAGACTTCCTGATCCGTCAGACATTGCATGGAGAGCCTCCTCGATAACGTCTCCATCAAGCCCCTAAAATATGGCATCTCCGCGAAATCACCCCATCCTTTCATGCTGGCGCGAGCGAGAGAACGAACTCAGGAGTGATTACTTTGGGGGATTTACCCCCGGGTGCGGAACAGGGTAAAAAGTCCTCATGCTCCAACCGAATCGCCGTCACTTCCTTGCTGCTACCGCCTCCCTCGGAGCGGGATACTGGGCAGGAACATCTCCCCGGGTCCGTGCCGCCTCTCCGAACGACAAGCTCAACATTGCCTGTATCGGAATCGGAGGCCAGGGAGGAGGCAACCTCGGAAAGGTTGCGGGAGAGAATATTGTGGCAGTGTGTGACGTGGACGAAAAGCGGGCCGGCAAGAACTGGACGCGCTTTCCAAAAGCGAGGCAATACCGTGACTTCCGCAGGATGCTTGATGAAATGGACAAGTCCATCGATGCGGTGGTGGTGAGCACTCCAGACCACACGCACTTTCATCCCGCCCGGCAAGCCATGCTGATGGGCAAGCATGTCTACTGCGAGAAGCCTCTGGCACATTCTGCATGGGAATGCCGGGAACTGACCCGGATCGCCAACGAGATGAAGGTGGCTACCCAGCTCGGAAACCAGCGCCACGCCAACAGCGGAATGCGTCGTACGGTAGAAGCCGTACAAAGCGGTATGATCGGAAAGATCAGAAAAGTCTATGCCTTTCAGGGAGGGAGCCGGGGGATGCCTGCGCTCCCGGAAGACTTCCCTTCTGTTCCCAGGCACTTGGACTGGAATCTCTGGCTGGGACCCGCCAAGGCCAGGCCCTACAGCCCGGCCTACTGCCCCTACAACTGGAGATTCTGGTGGGACTTCGGGACAGGAGAAACAGGCAACTGGGGATGCCACACCCTCGACATTCCCTATTGGGCTCTCGACCTGAGCCATGCGAAACGAGTAGACCTTGATGTTATCCCAGAAGCGTCGGAGATTGATTCCCAACGAACTCCCAAGAGAATGCAAACCCGCCTTGAGTTTGCAGCTTCCGACGATGGCAAGCGGCCCGCGCTGTCCGTGCACTGGTGGCATGGCGGACCCCGCAAGGAGATATTCAGCAAATATGAGGCCGAACAGAAGATGGTCCTGTTTGTAGGAGAGAAGGGGACGATCTCAGCCGACTTCGGGGGATACACCGCCAGAATGTTTGACGGATCGGATCCAGTTGTCCCAGTGGAGTCAATCGCCCCCTCTCCGGGCTTCCATCAGGAGTGGATCGGAGCTGCTAAGGGTGGTCCGCGCGCAACCTGCGATTTTGTCGACTATAGCGGGCCACTCGCTGAAGGAGTTCTCCTGGCCAATGCAGCATGGCGCTCCGGGGGCGGGTTCGACTGGGACGCCAAGGCTTTCAAGCCAACCGGCAACGGAAAAGTCGAGGAGTTCATCCATTCCGAGTTCCGCGAGGGATGGAAACTCTAAGGCCCCCTTGGATCAGTTTCCCCGCAAGCGAGCGAAATACGATCCTCCGCTGGGGTTGACAGGACTGACAAGGCGAAGACTCACGGTGACAGTGCCATCTCCATTGTCGACTTGAGTCAGCAGTTCGGTCAGGCCCGGGTCAGATGACCAGGTCACGAGGTCGCTGGAAATCTCAACGGTGAGAGCGCCTAGAGCATTGAGATTCTCTTGGTAGGTAAGCACGAGATAATTTTCGATCATCCCATCTATTTCTAAACTCTCGACGTCGATACGGGGTCCCGGAGCATCCGAGGCAAGATCCGGGCGCGACCCATAGAGAAACTCGAGGAAGTTACTGATGCCGTCGAGGTCGTCGTCGTTGCCGGGACCACCCGCCAGGTTGTAGCCAACGGCCCAGGCGGCATAGTCAGTTCCGACAGGCTCGGGTGTTCCCGGTGAGCCCCCCGTTGTACGGCTGGCAACCCAACTGGCCGCGAGTCCGTGGTCTGGATCGCTCGCCGGGTTGACGAGCACGAGGCTTGGCCCGTCCCCATCAGCCGGGGCAGGCCATGGTGGTTGATCGTTGTAGCTGAAGCTGTGAACAGGATCAGAATCTGCTCCCAGAAGGATAACTCTCTCCCCATCGTTACTGAGGCGCCCGGAATATTCAAACCACTGTGTTGCGGGCAGCGCACCGTAGCGCGCCTCATAGGCAAGCTGGTTCCGCAAAAGAACCACCCTCTCGCCTGGAGAGAGGACCGTATTGTCAGGGAAGGAGAAGTTAACGCCTGCGCTGAAGCGCACGCCCGTGAGATCGATTGCCCGTGACCCGATATTAAGAAGTTCAAGAAACTCATAATCATCCCGGTCGTTACTCACCGTCGATTCCTCCGGTGTGGCAGGATCGGCGGGATGATAATGCATTTCTGCAACAACAAGATTTCCGGCCCCTGCAGGCTCGGTATCAAGAGTAAACAGCGCTTCGTTCAAAGCACTCCATTCTCCTGTATCATTATTGTAGGCGCGGGCTCGCAGCCTCGCCGGTTCACTTAGGAAGAGAGGGTCTGAAATATTATCTCCGCCTCCCCCGCCCCCCGCCGTGGTCTCACCCCGTAGAACAAGATCCATGCGCATGTCGGAGCTGGTTCCACTTCCCTGATGCACCTCAACCGCAATGGTGTTGGTTCCTGCCCGAAAGGTAGTTGTTGGAATGGTGTAATCGGACCACGCGTCCTCACTGCTGGTGGTGCTACTGGCATACTGGTCATAGGGTGCCCCAGAGGGAAGATTGGGGGTGCGGATGATCTCAGAACCGTTAAGATACACCGCCGCGGCGTCGTCATATTTCAAACGAAGCGTGAACCGAAGAAATTGGGATGGATCGGGGACATTAATCGCTGTTCGGAAATAGGTGGTAGCGTACTTATTACTACTGCTGGGGCCAAAGGAGACCGTTGTTCCCGCCCCTTCTCCATCAGATCCATACCCCAGCTCGGACGGCCCCTCTTCCCATGAGGAATCGTCAAAGGCACTGACTCTCCAGTTGGTTCCCTGGTTGCTCCCGTCGTCGAGGTATTTCCAGAGATGACCGGTGGTAATAAAGGTTTGTGGTGGGTCGACCTGATTGCCACCGCCGAAGGAAGCAAGCGTAGCTATTGGATTGGGGACTCCTCCCGGCAACCGGGGGTCACTTCCGTCGAGGGTATAGTAGATAGTATCAGCGTCGGTTGACATTGTCAGAGGGGTAGTCGACAGGACAGAACCTCCATGCTGACTGAAGACAGGCGCGATGGTATCCGGATACATGCCACTCGCCCTGAATCGACCGACCATCGTACTGGTGAGGCCCCTGAAGTGATTATTGACCAGATTCTGCTGGTAGTTGAGCCAGTCCTGATATTCGCGAAACTGATCTCCCCAACGCGCGGACTCGGCAATAAACCCCGGCCGGGCTTCATCAACACGCTTTTGCAACCGCTCAATATTCTGAGATGGCGTCAGAGCCCCATCGTTGAAGAAGTGCATATGGATGCGGTCAGTGACCAGCATGGCAAAATCCGTGTTTCCATTGCGGAGTCGGGACATCAAATCTAGAGGCCCGGAACTGGTGACTGAGCGATTTGTGCTACGCAGGTAGCCATCGGCGTCCTTCATCTGGAAGCGAAAAGGCTGCCCCTGGGTCTTGGAGCCCAGCAACCTGACCTCACTCTCCGAATCTCCACTTACCCATAGCAGCATGAAGTCAATAAGGTTTGCGACATCGATATTGTTATTATTGTTTGCCCACGGATTGGATCCTGATGCCAGTGCCTTCGCCTCATTCCAGAAGACGCCGTCACCGTCGTAGACCTTTTCATCATTGCGGAATCCGTCATTGAGATTCACCGCGTCATAGTCCGCCTTGGGGCCTCCAAGATAGCTTGAAGCCATGTCAGCATTCCATCGCTCACGCAGATGATATTGCCCCCAGTAACTACCGTTAAGGTAGACGTGCACGAAGCGCCCGTGCGGAGCAAGATTGCCCATATCCAGCATAGAGTCATCAGTGAAGCGGTTGGACATGTAGGCTCCACGGGAGCGCATATCGTGGGACCCACTGCGTAAATCCATGATGTCAAAGCGATCAGTCGGCGGGTAGTGCTTGTATTCGAATCCGTCGAAGATGGGATATTTGACCTTGGTCGCACCGTATTGTGAGCGAAAGCCAATGCGGAAGCTCTTCTTCCGGAAGTTGGTGTAGTAACCTCCAAAATGCTTTAAGCCGGCGTTTTCCTGAAAACCGGCCCTACCATCGGGAAAGATCATCTCCACGGACGTTGGCGACTCACTCCGGATATTGCTGCCCCCCTCATTCTGAAACGGACCGGGGTTGTCCGTGACTATTGAAACAGTCGGCACGGCCTTGAGAGCATCAACCATCTGGGGCCCAAGGGTTGCCGACTGGGTGACGGAGGTGCGCATGCGAGACTGATTGACCACGTCCTCCGGAAACAGGTAAGTCTGAGTGTCAACATTGGTAGGCCTCAACCCGGCCTTGTGTGCCATGGCACGAACCACTGTTGTCCCGGTTATCTGAATGGGCCCGGTGTAGACCATCCCCCTTGTTGGGCTCGGCGGGCTTCCATCCAGCGTGTAGCGAATCTCAGCGCCTTCCGTGGAGGAGGTGACTTCAAGGGCAAAGGGATCCTCAAAAAAACCGCGATCAATATTAAATGAAGTGTCCCCGACAAACCCGTCAAACGTATCTCCATTGAAGGTCCGCGGCGAGGGCGAGGCCAGATAACCTGGATCTCCGAGCGACGGATCCGTGATTCGGGTTCCTGTCAGC
>DFWB01000357.1 GCA_002380675.1 Akkermansiaceae bacterium UBA4145 | reverse complement strand
ACCCTCTCAAAAGGATACCGCCACCGGACATGCCTTGCGCAGTCACTGCTACACGACCCCGAGGTTCTTGTTCTCGACGAACCGACCGATGGCCTTGATCCAAACCAGAAGCACGAAGTTCGGAAACTCATCCGGGAGCTGGGAAAGAAAAAAACCATTATCTTTTCCACTCACATTCTCGAAGAGGTGGAAGCGTCCTGCACAAGGGCGATGATCATCGACCAAGGAAGAATCGTTGCAGAAGGAACTCCTGAAAGCCTTCGCAACGAAGGCTCGGGTTCAATCACGGAACTCTTCCGCAAACTCACTACTTCTGACGTCGCCGCCTGAATCCAGCCGCAACCATCTTTTTACCATGTCCGTAATCGGTATTTTCGCCATCCTTCTCCTTACCGCCGCTCTGATCGGGGGCCCTCTTCTCATCGCCAACATACGGGCCATTTTCTGCAGGGAGGTGAATTCATTCTTCACGTCTCCCTTGGCCTATGTGTTGATGTTCATCTTCCTCGTGGCGGTCAACGCCCTCACTTTTCTCTGGCCAGGCAGAGAACTGGTTGAGAGCGAGCAGGCGGCTCTGAAAGACTTCTTTTTCTTTTATCACCCATGGATTCTAGCGTTTTATGCGCCACTGCTAGCTATGCGCACTCTCGCCGACGAGCACAGGCAGGGCACGATCGAACTGATCTCGACCATGCCGGTCCGAACTATCGAATTGGTATGCGGTAAGTTCCTCGGCAGCTTCATTGTCCTGTTCGCGTCACTCCTCTTCACGGCCTCCGTGTGGATCACGGTATCAATCTTGGGAGATCCGGATCACGGACCTATCATCGCAGGGTATCTCGGGAGCCTCTTCGTCGGAGGCGCCTTCATCGCAGTCGCCATTGCTGTTTCAGCAGTGACCCGCAGTCAAGTGATCTGCGTGGCTGTTTCAATCCCTATCTGCCTCCTGCTCTGCATCGTCGGGTTCGATCCCGTCCAAAACTTCTTCGCGGATAGCGGAGTGGGATTTCTCTCTTTTACAGGAGAGCTCCTTGCGTCCATCAGTGTGATGCCCGCTTTCGTGGACTTCTCGAAGGGACTCATAGAAATTCGATACCTGTTCTACTTTGTCAGCGTAATCGCGCTCTGCCTTTTCATCACAAATACGGTGCTCCAGAGCAAACGAAGCTAAAACTCACCTAAGATTCTCTACCTCCCGTAATGAAAGCATTATTCTCGAAGACTCTCGTCGGAGTGGCCCTCCTCTGCATTTTGGTGGCATCCTTGAATGTCATCGTCAAGCGAGTGGCCTCAATCCGATGGGACACTACGCAAGGAAACGTTTACACCCTCACGGAAGGAACTCGTTCCATTATTGAAAAAGCCAAGAACTCTGGTCGCCCTGTCACTATCAGGTTCTACATGAGTAACCCGGAGGACGTCCAACTCCCAAAGGAGTATGTCGATTATTCCAAGAGAGTGAAGGACCTCCTGGAAGAATACAGCAAGGCCTCAGGCGAGGCTATTACGGTCCAGACTTTCACACCGGTCCCGAACTCTGAGGAGCAGGACGCAGCTGACCTTGATGGAGTCCAATTACGGGATCCCCGGATGGATATGCCGCAAAGCTCTAATCTGGACGACTATGATTATAACAATCTCGCCAGCCAACCCTACTACTTCGGCCTGTCGGTGAGCAGCTTGGAGAAGATCGAGACCATTGCCTTCCTCAATCCCGATCTTGAGAGAAAGCTGGAATACCAGCTTTCAAGGTCTATCAGCGCGGTCACGCGGAAGGCCAAACGGAGGATCGGGCTTCTTGAGGGAACCGAGATGTCCCTCGGAGGGTCCCCTGGAGGAATGGGAGGACCGGGACGCCCACCCTCTGTCATCTACCGAAGCCTCGCCCGCGAGTTTGAAATGGTTTCGATTCCTTTCGATGTGGGGCCTATGAAGCCCGGAGATACCGAGCACCCATTCGCAGACCTCGACCTACTTCTAATCGTCCACCCGGTAAAGATCAACAGACCTCAGTCCCCACAGCCAGGGATGCCCCCAATGGGCAACACGACACTAGAGCTGATCTCCAAGGACACCCAGTATGCCATCGATCAGTATCTTGTGAATGGGGGAAAGGCTGTGGCCTTCCTCGACAATCAGCATTTTGTTTCGCGCTTCTTCGATATTTACTCAGCCCAGTTACCGTTCACTCCGCAGGACCGGCATCCCCAGTGGTATAAGGACCTCTACAACCTGTTTGAAACTAGCGGCTGGGAGCACTACCGCTCCGGATTGGATGACTTGACTACCGCATGGGGCGTTGACTTGGGAGGTTCCGAGAAACCCATGGTCTATGACCCAAAATACACTCGGCCAGTTATGTTCGAGCGCCCTCTCAACCAGATGCTGCAGAGGGAGTTTCGTCTGAATCGACTCCTCGGCCAAATTCCGACCCGACAAGATCAGCAGATGATCACCCAACCTCTTTTCCGGGGCAACGGGTTGATGGCCAAGTTCGAGAACGCATCCCTCACTGGTGATCATCCCGTCACACGGGACCTGTCCTCCATTCAGATGGTGGACCCTTCCCCAATCGTGGGAAAACCGAAAACCGGACTGAAAATGCGCACCCTGATTTCAACCTCTGGCCGCGCGAAGGCAGTCCCCGGAAAAATCGCCCACCTTCTCCTGAGTCAGGCTGAAGGGCCAGAGCAGGTTACTTCTAATTTTCAATCGGCGGGAATCAAACAGCAACGCTATCCGGTGGCGGTGATTTTGGAAGGCAAGTTCAAATCCGCCTACACCGAAGACCCTACCAAGCCAGATCCAGCGGCGGATGCACCTCCTTCGCCAATCGCTCCAGCTCCCAGCGCACCTCCGATAGATGCCCCACTTCTTCCCGAGGGAGCCCCTGACTCTATCAACGTCCCCGCCGAAGCACCCGCCGAAGCA
>DFWB01000183.1:589-10783 GCA_002380675.1 Akkermansiaceae bacterium UBA4145 | reverse complement strand
CGTAAATGCGGGCCTTGGGCCGACCAATGATGGCCTTTCTTCCCTTCACGAGGATGGGACGCTGTAGAAGCTGCTTATGCTTCAGTAAGATTTCGACAACCGCCTCCGGATTCCCCACGAAATCATCCGGATCCAGCCCTAGCTTCTTGAACTTGGAATCCTTTCTTACGAGGTCCTCAACCGGATCTTCAAGCGCACTCACAAGCCTTTCAAGCGCAGGCCGTTCAGGTGGATTTTTAATGTATAGGACAACCTCATACTCGGCTTTCAGTTCCTCGGCGACCGCCAAGGCATTTTGGGAAGACCCTCAGTGAGGATAATGGTAAATCGTTACTTTCGACACGGACTCTGATTCGGATTCCAACGCAATAATAAACAAGTGCCGTTTTCAATCAACCGGTTTCCAGCAGTTAAGGGATACAAGGTCGCGCGCGGCTCGGGAGTCACACTCTCTTCACACTCAGAGCCGGATAAATCCCGCTTCAACGGGTCAAAAGTCTTTGCATCGGCTACCGACATTCCGCCCTCGACCCTTCAATTCCCAAAAAACACTAAATCTTCCACCGGCCGCGTCACGCTACGAGACACCCCCTTTTTAGACCCTCTCTCCGAAGAACATGAGCTGTTCACGTTGACCGTCGTCCGATCAAACTCGCAGGAGAGATCGACATTAGCTCACAGGCATTCGACACTTCCCTGAACCCATCATGAACCGACTGACAATTCTTGCGCTCTGCCTCACTGCTTTTCTCTGCACTCGCACCGCTTCTGCTAAAATTGGTTCGATAACATCCTCCAAGGAACAACCGGGCAACGAGGCCACTCAGGCCTTTGATCAGTCAGCCTCCACTCGTTGGTCCGCACAGGGGCAAGGCGCATGGATCCAGTGCGAATTCGATGCCGAATCTGAGGTCACGGAGGTTGGAATTGGATTCCAATCGGCAGAGAGAAACTATGCCTTCGAATTAGGCACCTCATTGGATGGGGAGAAATGGGAAACAACAGGGCGACTTCAGAGCCAGTCCCGCAGTGGAGTCGTTACCTATAAGATTGCCCCCAGGAAAGCACGTCTCCTTCGGCTCACGGTTTTCGGTAACAATGAAAATGACTGGGCGAACGTTCATACAATCCACATTCCCGGGATCACCGCTGGACCACGCCCCGGTCAGGATTCCGACACGAAACCGGAGTTTGTTGTCACGGAATGGGCCACTGATCCCTCCATTGCCAATACCGTGGCGATTTCCGTGGACGACAAGGGCAGGGCGTATGTGACCGCTGCAAGACGCCGCAAGCAAAGCAGCTTAGACATTCGTAACCATCAGGACCTAGTAAAGAAGGATCTCAGCCTCTCAACTGTTGAAGAGCGACGAGCCTGGTATCGCGAATACCTTACCGGAAAGAAGTGGATTCCTGATCGCAATGGCGACGGCACGAGGAACTGGAAGGACCTAACCGTTCAGAAAGATAGCGTGATACGAGTCGCTGATAAGGATGGAGACGGAAAGGGAGAAACTATCCGCACTCTGGATGAATATCATACTGAAGTAACGGGAATTGCGGCCGGCGTTCTAGCGGTCGGATCAGACGTCTTTGTCGCAGCCGAGCCCGACTTCCTCCGTTACCAGGACGCTGATGGGGATGGATTCCCTGAGCTACGAGAGGTTGTCGCTACAGGATTTCAAGTCCATATGGGTCAGGGCGGGCACAACCTGAGTGGGGTGACTCTGGGACCGGACGGAAGGGTCTACTGGTCTCTCGGGGACAAGGGACACTACGTCGAGACCAACGAGGGCAAAGTCTACCACCAACCCAACAGTGGCGGCATCTTCCGCTGCGAACTGGATGGATCCCAAGTAGAGCGTTACTCCTCTGGAGAACGTAACGCTCAGGAACTTGCCTTCGACCTGCATGGCAACCTTTTCAGCATGGATAACGACGGGGATTATCCGGGCGAAAAAGAGCGCGCTCTTTATATCACTGAAGGAAGCGAACACGGGTGGCGCCTGAACTGGCAATGGTTGCGCAAACAGGACTTCACCCGGATCAGCGGCATCCCGGCTTATAACCCATGGATGGACGAGAAGCTTTTTCTTCCCGACCGCGCTGACCATGCCGCCTACCTCACTCCCACGATTGGGAATTTCGGCCCGGGTCCCTGTGGCTTTACTGCGAATCCGGGAACCGCTCTCTCTCCGGACCTCAGTGACTGCTTTTTCATGACGAATCAGCAAGGGCAGGTTCGCGTCTTCCGATTCATCGAGAAAGGAGCCGCCTTTGAATTCAAGGAGCAGGCCGCAATCAAGGGTGGTCGTAGCAATACAGGCCTTGCCGTAGGTCCGGACGGAGCCCTCTACTCAGCCTGTTACGGCGGGGGCAAAGGATCCATCTTTCGTTTTGATGTTACGAAGGAACACCAGCACCCAGCCAGGAAAGAGACTCAGGAAATCCTGCCTCGCTCTTCCGAAAAAGCGACCCGCAACACCCTCCAGGCATGGCTCGCGCACCCTGACCAACGGGTCAGAATGAAAGGACAGTTTGAACTGGCTCGCCGGGAGATGCGCACAGCTTTCAAGGAAGTTCTCGACGAGAAGAGCTCCAGCCGCCTCGCACGCCTCCACGCTATCTGGGGCATCGGCCAGATATCTCGGCGCTCTCCCGGAGCCCTTGCGTTGCTCAACCAGGCATGGAGCAGTTCGGATCCTGAAATAATCGCTCAGTGCGCAAAGGTCGCAGGAGATATTCCCGGACATACCGAAGAGGTCGAGGGCTTAGGCAAACACCTGCTTAAAGCCCTGGCCCACAAATCTCCCCGGGTGCAATTCTTCGCCGCTATTTCCCTCGGCAAGCACAAGATCAGGGAGGCCGCACCGGCGCTGATTGAACTCGCTGCGAACGAGGGGTCCCGCGATCCCTACCTCCGACACGCGGCCATGATGGGACTGAAAGGAGCTCTCACCCCGGAAGAGCTCGCCGAACTGCATAATCATGAACACCGCACAGTGCGACTCGCAGCCATCGTAGCCCTCCGCAACCTCAAGGCCCCCGCGGTGAGCTCTTTTCTGGAAGACAAAGACGAGCTGATTCTTCTTGAAGCCGCTCGGGCAATTCATGACGACCAGTCAATCCCTGAGGCCCTTCCCGCACTCTCCCAACTCCTCGACCGACCGGGATTGACAAATGAGGCCCTGATGCGTCGGGTTATTAATGCGGCTTTCAGGGTAGGATCCTACCCTGCCCTTCTCAGGATCGAAGCCTACCTGAAACGCAACGAAGGCTCTGCAAAAATGAAAAGAACCGCACTGGCTTCTCTGCTCTGGTGGTCCCAGCCACCCGTTCTCGATGCCGTCGAGGGGCGCTACAGGAAACATACAGCCCGAGAATCACAGCCCGTGAATGAAGCTGTCGCGAGGCTGAAGCCGATCATCATGGCCGACAACGAACTTCGCGAAGTACTGCTCAACGGAGTTTCGGTCCGAGGTGAAGCTAGTTGGCTTGAGGGCACCAGCGAGCACTTCGACAAACTGGCTCCAGCTCTCCAGATGAAGGTCCTCGAGGGTCTCGCGAGGATTAACTCTCCGGACCTCAGAAAATTCGTAGAAGCTGCCCTTTCATCCGACGACCTCAAGGTTCAGGAAAAAGCACGAGACTATGCTTCGAAGGCCGGCGTCCCCATGCTGGACCTCCTCCTCGGCATCCTCGAGAAGGAGGGATCTAATGGCAAGGGTAAGGCTATCAAGCAGCTAGCTGAGGAGAAGGACCCACGCGCCAAAAGTAAATTCGCAGCCCTCGTGGAGCAATTCAGACAGGGCAAAGCCGCACCTGAATGGAAACTTGAATTGTGGCAGGCCGCTCGTGCGAGGGAAATTCAACTCCCTGAAACTTCGGACCTTCTTGAATACGGAGGCGATGCTCAGCGAGGCCGGGAGATCGTATTCAATCACGCAGCATCCCAGTGCATCCGGTGTCACAAGCTCGGCAAAGAAGGAGGGAAACCATCCACGGAAATTACCATTGGGCCGGAATTAACCAACATCGGGAAACTCCGCGACCGCAGGCACCTTGTGGCCTCTCTGCTAACCCCCAGCAGTGAAATTTCCGACGGCTTCGGGACCGTCGTTCTGAAAACAACCGAAGGAGAAGAGATCTCTGGCATTCTCACCAAGAAAACGAATCTGTTCTGGACCATTACCCTTGCAACCGGAAAAAAACGCAATCTTCGTCCGGATGAGATCTCCAGCCATATCCTGGCCTCCACGATGCCTCCCATGGGCTCGATCCTCAAACCTGAAGAGATCCGGGACGTGGTGGAATTCCTTGCGGGGCAGAAATAAAACTCACTCTATTCTAGATCTCCAGATCCCATACTGCCTGTCTGAGGACCGCTCTCAAGGACCCTGTCATCTTCTCATACCATACCGTAACCAGCTTCCCATCATCCCGCTCCACCGTGGAAGGGTAGCCAAGATCATGGCCCGAACCATCGGCTGAAATAGTGATGGGTTGCGACCAGCGTCTTCCTTCATCCTCGCTGATCCTGACCTGATTCCCAAAAGGCTTGCGGCGGTAACCGTAGCTCATGAGAAGACGCCCGTCGCGGAGACGCAGCAGATGAGAAGGCAGTCCCCAAGCCCCAATGGGATGAGGCTCAGACCAGCTTTCCCCTCCATCGAGGGACTCACATTGCAGGGTCTCCCCAGCATTATCAGAATTGTGGTTACGAATCTGAACGATCAACCTGTCCCCAGCCTCTACCGCATGAAGTTCGTGATAGTCCCGGTGATCATCTCCCTTCCGGGATGGAATATCCGCAAGCCATTGCCAGCTGAGACCATCGTCGCTGGACTCACAGACGCCAACCTTCTCTTCTTCAGTCCACAAAGCCTTTCCCGCATAGAGGAGACGCCCGTCTCTTAATTGTACCGGACCGTGCGGACTGTTAACAGGAACTCGATAACGTCCTGAAAACGTCAACCCTCCATCAACCGAACGAATCATCCAGTTTCCGAGAGCAGACCTGCGCTCTTCCGAGTCAACCCGTTGGTGAGCGCGCTGCCAGCTCCGGCCCTTACCATTCATATATGGCTCATAGGCAAGGGAGGTGAAGTTCGTGATCAGGATACTCCCCTTTGCGGTTTCCAGAACCCCCGCATCACGATCATCGATAGGACCATCCATCACCACTCTCGGAAAACTCCAAGTCTCTCCTCCGTCGGAAGAACGCATGAAATCCGTGCGACCAAATGGACAAACATGTGCCTCCCTGCCACCAGAGCATACCAACAGAAGTTCACCGCTCTTTCCTTGGGCGAGAGTTGGCCATCCGTGATAAAGATCCGGCAATTGACTGATCACCTTCGTCGCGGAGATCTTCGCCACGGGCGCTGCCCACCCGGATGATCCAGCAAGAAAAGCCCCGGCAGCAAAAGAGGAAGAACTGAGAAATGAACGGCGTTTCATACTTTAAAGATAGGCTTAATGCTCCAGTCGCGACCATTTATTTCTGCAAGGCGACCACGATCGCCCCACTAACAGCAAGCGCGAGCCCAAGGACCTTACGACCCGTTATTCGTTCCTTGAGAAACAAAACCGCCAGAAGAATGATAAAAACCGTGGAAAGCTGATTATAAATCGCAGCCCGCCCCACGGAGGTATACTTGAAGCCTGCGGTCCAGAGCATGGTTCCCATGAAGGGCCCCAGAAAACTCATTGGCAACATGATCTTCCAGATATCCCGACGCGCAAATCCCAGAAACACTTTCCTAGGAGAAAGGAAGCACGAAGAAACAACAGACAATACGATTGTCGCAACAAGGAAACGATAGGCGGAGATCCACACTACCGAATGCTCACTAATCACATCTCTCACCATCAGTATCCCAAAGGCCATGATCAGATGTGAACTCACTGCCATTGTAATGCCGACCACGAGATCTCGGGGACATCTCACATCCTCCGCCTTACGCATTCCTACTGCCACGCCAGTCACCACCAACGCACCTCCCAGCAATTCACCTGTTCCAAGCATCTCCCCGAAGAGCAGATAACCTACTGCCACCATAGACGGTGAATACATCACTCCTGCAAGAGCCTGCAGACTGGCGCCCAGACGATTCAAAGCCGCTGCATAGAGGGTGTCCGCGATCGTGATCCCCAGAATCGCACTCGCTGCGAGGCGCAGGTAATCCCAGGCAGGAAGAGACGGAATGAAGGATTCCCCTACAAGGGGAATCGCCGCAATAAAAAGAACCGAGGCTACCCCTCCCTTGAATACCGTAAGTGCTATCGGCGGAATTTGGAAACCAGAGATCCGCATCAGGATCACACAGCAGGACCAGACCAAGGCCGCCAGCACTGCAAAAACCTCACCCTCATTCATATCATGTCGTCGCGACGGGGCAAACTGGCTCCTCTCGAAGACACTGGCAAGCTCTGTGCCCACTAAGACGTAAAATCCCTTTTGGAGCAGACTACTGGTTGCGCTCTTCCGGGGCAGCCCCCACAGTTTTGATCGTGAAGAGACTGCTGATATGCCTCACCATTGCCCTCCTTGGGCTTGGACCCTCTCAGGCAAAACGCCTTCCGCTATCGGGAAAAACATTCGAGGTCGCCGGACACTCTGCTTTCCTGATCATGCCCGGAAAACCCGCACCCGCCGGCGAACTACAGCCCTGGGTCTGGTATGCCCCGACACTACCCGGACTGCCCGGGAAGGAGGAAAAATGGATGTTTACCCGCTTTATTGAGAATGGAGTTGCGATCGCAGGAATTGACGTGGGGGAATCTTATGGAAGCCCAGAAGGCCGCCGCCTCTACACCGCACTCTACCGAACGCTCACGAGAGACCATGGTCTAGCCTCTCGAGCTTGCCTTCTGGGCCGCAGCCGAGGAGGACTGATGCTCTATAACTGGGCTGCAGAGAACCCCGCAAAAGTAACCTGCATCGCAGGGATCTACCCTGTGTGTAATCTTGCTAGCTGGCCGGGACTAGCGAGATGCTGCAAGGCCTATGGCCTATCCGCGCAAGGCCTTGCTGAATCACTTAAGGATCACAACCCGATTGATCGACTTACCCCTCTGGCAAAAGCCCGAGTTCCTATTTTCCATATTCACGGTGATAAGGACAGAGTTGTGCCCCTTGAGGCAAATTCTGGCATTGTGTCACAGCGTTATGCAAAGCTCGGCGGAAGCATGATCCTAAAGATCATAAAGAACCAAGGGCACAACATGTGGTCTGGATGGTTCCAAGATGAGGACCTCGTTGCATTTATTTTGCAGCATGCGACCGGACTGAAAAAGTAAATCGGACAATCTCCGACTCCCACTTTTACCGCAATGAGACCCATGTTCATTCTCACTACTGCTCTTTTCCTCCTTTCGTGCAGCACTAATCGGGTGATGTCGGAAGAACAGGAGAAACTCACAGTTGAATCCCTCGGAGGAACAGTCGTGACCAACCCCCTGACAGGGACCGTATCTGAAATCAGAATGAACAATTCCAGAACAATCAGGGACGTGGACCTCGCCGTGCTGAACGAGTACGAATTACTTACAGATCTGTCTCTGGAGGGAACATCAATTGAAGGCACAGGATTCTCCGCTCTCACCAAGCTGAAAACGATTGAGTGGCTCAATCTCTGGGATACCAGAATCACCGACAAGGGCCTCCGAGAGATCGCCCGCTTGAAATCACTGACTCACCTCCCAATCGGACGGACTGCGATAACCAATGCAGGGCTGAAACACCTGACCGGCATGCCAAACCTGCTCTACCTTGGTCTCCGTGATACCATGATATCAGACCGCGGAATCACAACCCTCTCCTCACTCCCGAAGCTAATCGAGCTAAACCCGCGAAACACCAGAATTACTGATGCATCTGTCAAACAGCTTTCCCAGATGCGGTCCCTGCGAAAAGTCTGGCTTGGGGAGACAATGATCACCCTCAGGGGAATCAAGCAGCTCCGCAGAGCGTTGCCTGAGTGCAAAATTAACCTCGAGGAACATTGAGAAGTATGGTGGTCATCCGAAATCAAGCCAGCAAGGCGATCCGCTGCAACCAAGCACCCCGATAACGGAGTCGCTCACCTTCATGCTAAAACAGGAAGCACCGCGACTGTCTCGCTTTCAGCTTAACGCTTCTTCTGCGGCAAGGCCGTCACTATCCCTAACTCCCTCAACCCCTGAGCTGTCCAACGGTGCTGCTCACGAAACTCATCAGAATCCGACTCGGCTTCCATCAGGTCCTCCCAGAGCGAAACTGATTCTTGGAGATAATTCACCGCCTCCTCTTCCTTGCGTGCGTCCTGAGCCGCTCTCCCAAGATCACCGGTGAGATAAGCAAGAGACCTTTTGATTTCTCGCTGCGTAGGAAAGCTCACTTTCTGCGCAATAAGGTCTATAAACGTCTGCCTCGCCTTCACTCCCAGTGGCAGAGCCTCTGCATGCTTTCCCTCCGCCGAAAGAAGGCCGCACTGTTGCCATGCCAGAATCCCAAGACGAAACCGTGTCGAGGGGTCTCGGGAATTCCTGACAAGAGCAGCCTCCGCATGCTCTTGCCCTTCCCGGACAAGACGCAGAGCTTCCCGGGGATGCCCGGTCCCTGCTCGACACGCTGCAAGTACACTTTTCAACGAAGCCAGCTGATTCAGAGCACCTCCTCGCTCTTCTGGATTCGACACCGCCGTTTCAAGCAACTCAAGCGATCGAGTCGCGAGATCCCCGGCCCGATCCAGCTCACCCTCTTCGAGAGCGGACTGAGCGATCGCCGCCAGCGCCGAAGACAACTCCACCTGCACTTCAGCGCGATCGGGTTGTGTTTCGAGCAATTCCATCAACTCCACTGCCGCTTGCTCACGTAGAAGGATGGCCGCGTCCACTTCCCCGGCTCCCGTTGCAGCCTGAGCTGCTGAACTATATCCACGAGCACGCCAGATACGTAGCGCAGAAAGCGAAGGTTTCTCCTCGCAGAGCTTGCTCATCTTCGCAAAGGCATGGCGATAGGTCTCCAGTGCACTGGAATTGTCACCATTACGAAATTGCATGCGAGCTTCCGCAATGTTCAGAGCTGATTGCAGCCGTCGAGTCTGGCGCTCGTTTTCCGGAAGCGAAGCCAGAGCGTTAGCGGTTTCTGCTAGCTCTACGGGCGTCACCTCCGCGTCAGGATCCTCCGATCCGAGCAGGCACACCATGACGCGCGTTCGCGCAAGGCGCCTCTGGACGTCTACATCCGTCACTGCGGCCTCACCCAGGACCTCCTGCATCTTTTCCCTCGCAAGCTTGGGATTATCGCCCGCAAGGGCTACCTCCGCCAGAGCGAGTTTGATCCTCCACGAATTTTTCCGGAGCTCTTCCGGCAGACCATCGACCACCTCGAGCTGACGCTCCAACTTATCCTCAAGCAATGACAATCTCCCTTCCCGGCCCTCGAGGGTTGGCAGATGCTCGGATCCACGCTCAAGAGACCATGCAAGAAGATGGTCGCTCATTTTATGAGCCTCCATGAGATCATTGGCCATCTCGTGCACAGCTGCGGCCTGCTCCTCATTAGCTAGCTCCAGCTCATCGCGATCTGCGAGCATATCGAGGAATTTCTGACGCTGCTCCTCCAACTCTTTCGGATCGACCTCGGAGCCCGCCTCGACCTCCTTGACGACCTCGACCTCAACCACCTTGGGCTCGGGTCGATCCTGCCTGACAATTTTATGGATCAAGGCTGCACCGAGGGTTACGCAGGCAGCAATCCCAACCCCCGTAGCCGCCTGCCAGCTCTTCTGTCTGCGCTCGACGACCTTCACTCGTTTCTCGCCCTCCTCTGCCGACAATCTCTGCTGGCGAGCATTGGCAATGCTCTCAAGGTCCCTGAGAACCTCCCGCATATCGCCATAGCGCTTCCAAGCATCGAGATGGAGACACCGCTCAATAACAAGCCGCCCCTCTTCCTCCTCTCTGGTTGGCGCTACTCCCTTCCACTTGGCTATCCGAGCCCTCTCAAGCCTTTGTGCCATGCGTTCACAATCAGCCTCTACTCCTCGTCTCCGCTGCTCACCCGCGCGAGGAGAAACGTGTTCAAAGCTATCGTTGCAGCGCGGGAAAACACCAGTAAGCAAGCGGTAGGCAAGCGAGCCAAACGCATACACATCCCAGCCGTAGCCGGCACCCTCAAGATACCCATCCGGGTTCAAGAGCTGCTCC
>DFWB01000183.1:0-281 GCA_002380675.1 Akkermansiaceae bacterium UBA4145 | reverse complement strand
ATCCGGGTTCAAGAGCTGCTCCGGAGGAGCATAGAGCAGGGCGTCAGTGTAAGCGAGCTCCTCAAGACCCGGCATCAAACCCTGTGCGTAATCCGACAGCAGAACGCCATTGTCAGAATCCAGAAAAATATTTCCCGGCTTGAGATTCCCGTGAGCAACGCGGCGCCGATGAAAATCCGCAAGAACCTGCGCCAATCGACGAATGAGCATCCATGAGCCCCGATTACCCATGTAGTCATTGAGCTGAAGCTGCAACGTCCGGGGGATGAATCTCTCTGCCA
>DFWB01000355.1 GCA_002380675.1 Akkermansiaceae bacterium UBA4145 | reverse complement strand
AATTTCCGGAGTCAAGAAACCGCTTGGCGAGTTGGAGAAAATCGGTTGGAGCTCCCCCAGTAATTCTCAGGACCTCAGCTTGATGATGAAGGGAAGGTCCAAGCTGGCCCTTCCGGGAGTAAAATTGAGCGAGGGCCTTGTGGGCCAGAGGCTGATCCGAATCAATTTGAAGTGTTGTATGCAAGGTTCGAAGTGCGGCGTCCTCGTCCCGGTTGTAAAGCTGCAGGAGTCCAGCCCTGATCCGTAGGCCCAGGGAATCAGGTTGAATCTCCACGTGCTTTTCGAGGATGTCGATCGCTTCTACAAGCTGCCCATTTTTTTGGTAATAGTCAGAAGCGCGGCGCGCAGCCAGCGGCAGGTGGAGACCTGTCTCAATGGTTTTCTCGATGATGAGATGGAGTGCGCTCTCCAGTTGTTTTGAGCCCCCAGGAAGAAGCGTTTTCACCAAGGGTTCGAGAGCAATCCAGTGTTCGGCGCCGGCACTTGTGGCCGTCAGCTGATCATGGAGGACCTCAAGAGATTGATTTCTCTGGCCGAGATTCTCGTGCAGGTGAATAAGCCGGGTATAAACCTCAGGGTGATTGGGAAACCGTAGATTTGCTTTGGATAAAATATCCATCATGGAATTCCGTGCAGCCTCGTCAGTGGAGACCTGCCTCTTCAGGAAATCGGCGAAGTATAATTGAGGATCCAGTTGCAGGGGATGGTTTTCAGCATACTGACGCAGAGTTCTTGTGGCTGCTGGCCGGTCTCCGGTTTGTTCCTGTAGGGAAGCCGCTTTCTGCGCGAGCACAAATGAGTGTGAATCGCGTTTCAGAGCGGTCTCGAAGTGTAGTCTTGCGGATGCTGGAGCACCGTCTAACTCCGAAAAAACTCCCCGGGCATACTCTTCCAGGGTCGTTTGAGCAGGCGCGTCCTGCCCGGGGAGGGCAGAGAGCGGGAAAAAAAAGAGGGAAGGGAGAGCGACAAAGGCGGCGGTCATGGACCGCCGCCTCGATGAGATATAATCAGAAGCGTTATTCCGTCCCTCTTGATCAGGGGTACTCACTTTACCTTCAGCGTTCCCCACATGAGCTGGCCGTGCCCCGGGTAGGTGCAGACGAATTCGTAGTCCCCGGGTGTCGCGGGGAGAGTAAGGTAAAGGGTAAACCGGCGCCCGGGCGCTACCTGTGGGGTAGAACCGAGGAGAGCAGGACTATCAGGCACAAAATTCTTTTCAATCGCCTTGGCGCCTAGCGCGATAGTTGCCTCAAGAATATTCTGGCGCGTTCCCGGCTTGATGACAGCGAGGTTATGCATCAAGCCGTCCGGATCATTGTTGGTGAAGGCGATTGCCAGTTGTTCTCCTGCCTTGGCCTCAATTTCCTTCTTGTCAAATTTCATGCCCCGCAGAACACCGACTTCAATCCTACGAGCATTGTCATAGCCCTCCGGCACCAAGCGTGCCGGGGCCTTGCTGAGGGCATCCATCTCGGCTTTCATCTTGGCGTCGCCGACCTTCGCAAGGGACTCATTACGGAAGTTATTGATGAAGCCTCCAAAGCTGGCCCCACCCTTGAAGTTCCGGGCCTTGGCAAACCAGGTGAAGTATTGCTTGCGCAGTTCCGGCGTCCATCCTTCGGAGACATTCTTGAGTGCGAAGACATAGTGGATCTGCTGCCTCTGCGGGTTGTTGGACTTTTGATTCAAAAAGCTATTTCCATACTGTCCGGAACGCTTGAGAAGTTCATCGTCAAATTCGATCTCCTCGAGGCCGACGGCTTCCTGACTCAGGAGTGGCACAGTTTTAGCGACCACGGTGGGATCACCGAGGTAGACAAGCATATCCACTAGCTCTCGATTAAGTGCATCAGTCTTAGCGGGGTAAAGTGGGCTGATAGCCTCGATGACAGACTCGGCAGTGGCGATGTCTGGTTTCCCCATCCGGATAAAACAGAGGGAGAGAACGCGGAGGGCTTCCAATTGCTGCGCTTCGTTCATGGCGGCTGGCGACAGCTGGCTCAATGCGTCAAGCAGCGCCCCTTGATGGCTTGCATCACCTTGTTTGGTCAGAGCGAGAAGCGCGGTCAAAGAGGTCTGAAGGTCATCTTCATTCAGGGCTTTGGCTGCCCAGTCGCTCACAGGTTGATGTTCAAGGGCAATCCTTGCGGCGTAGCGGATGAAGCGATCCTCATGCCCGAGGGCGCTCCAGACCTTTTCAATGGAGCCAGCAACGGCCTTACCGTGGTATTGCTCGAGATCACGCCGCGTCTTCCGGAGCGCTTGCGTAGCCTTTGTGTCCGGGAAGCGCCGGTCCTTGGATACATCCCCGGTGTAGGTCACCCTATAAAGAGCAGACTGGGTTCCCCGGCCCCCGACAGCGAAATACATGTTGCCATCCTTGCCGATGACCCCGTCTGTAACATTAAGGGGAACACCGGTAACGAATTCTTCCTTGATTCCGCGGTAGCTGGATCCTTCCGGCGCGAGGTGGATCGCGTAGATCGTTCCGTAGGTCCAGTCAAAGGCGTAGATTGCATGCTGGTAGTCCGCGGGGAAATTGGAACCAAGCCCCGACATTACTCCAGTCGGGCAGCCGGGACCGATGTCAACGGTCGGGGGCAGACAATCCGGATACCAGGCGGGCCATTTGCCTGTCCCTGTGCGCCATCCAAACTCGCTCCCGCTGGTGCAGTGATAAACTCTGGTTGGGCGATACCACGGTGTACCGCTATCCCACTCCATATCGGAATCGTAGGTGAACATTTCCCCGTGGGCGTTGAACGCCACGTCATACTGGTTCCGAAAGCCCGATGAATAAAAGTTCCATGTTTTGCCGTCTGGATCGGTATGCGCGATCCAGCCACCCGGGGCTCGAATACCGCGTGCATGTCCCCGGGCATCGGTCATTCTTGGGAGGAGAAGATCCTCGGCGTAGTTTTTGGGGACGGAGTAAATTTCAGGCTTGGGAGGCTGGGTGTGATTACCGCCGAGGACCATGAGAGACTTTCCATCGGGAGTGAGGACGACCGCATGGGGTCCATGTTCGCCGCCACCCTGCAGTCCACGCAGTTTGGTGACCTTGTCGAGCTGGTCGTCTGCGTTGGTGTCCGTGAGGTAGTAAAGCCCACTGCCATGCCCGCCTACGCCGCCTCCGTTCACGCAGACATAGAGACGATTAAATGCCCAGAGGAGTCCATGGCCTCCGCTGATTGGAGCGGGCACCTTTTCCACCTTCAGCTCCTTGCCGAGGGTTACACGCCAAATCCCTGCCTTGCCCTGATCGCTGCAGTAGAGACGGCCCTTATCGTCTATGGCCATGGAGACCCATGAGCCTTGCTGCCCCTTGGGCACCGTATAGATTTTTTCTACTTCAAAACCTTCAGGGTGGACTACTGCCTCTCCCTTGGCTGCAGGTTTCTTCTTCGCGACCTTCTTGGAGGCGCGATTGAGGACGATGTCCTTAACCTCGATCTTCATCGGGCTGCCGCCGTGAAGCTGAATTGCGACTAACCCCGAGAGAGAGCGCTTTGCCTTTTGCTCATCCACGACTTCACTGGTGGTGACGCCGTTGACCTTGTGGGTAAGAACATTGCCCTTTGCCTGCACCGTGTAAGTATTCCATTCCCCGAGGGTGATGTCTTTCTTCCGGTCGAAATCACCCACGATCGCGCGTTTCCCGTCGGCAGCGACTTTAATCTTCTGACCTCGTTGGGCGATGATGCCGCGGCCTTTTTCTTCGTACATCATCCCGAGGTAATTCTGGGAAGGGTGCATGTCCATCTGGTAGCCACTGACAACCCAGTTGTCCTTATTGACGAGCTTGGACCGATATTGGATTCCCGAATTGTTGTTTCCGGTCACTCTCGCCTTGAGGGTGAGCTCAAAATCATCAACTGCCTTCCCCTGGTAGACGAGAAAGGTATTTCCCTTGGTGGGGTTGTCGGTCTTGGTTTCGCCTACAATCACCCCGTCTTCGACAGACCAGAATTTCGAATGGCCTTTCCAGCCAGAGAGATCCTTACCGTTGAACAGTTTTTCTGGTGCTCCCAACAGGATGTTCGGAAGTAGTGACAGGGCCGCTACGGGCAAGAGACTGGCTTTCATGTTAGCCAGTAGGTAGCCGAGCAATGGGCCGTGGACAAGGCGCGTTTTACCCACCCGAACAGGCGACCTTCGAGTCGGAAAGCCCGGGTAGCATTCTGAGGGAGGAATCAATACGATTCCCCTCGTTTTATCGAAAAGATGACTGACCCGGGTCCGGGGCAGAGAACGCCATCAGCGTTCTCCTCGCCGTCCGGGTTCAGACTTCTACGACTTGTAACGCAAGCGCTTCTTGTGGCGGTTTGCCTTCATCCGCTTCTTGCGCTTGTGCTTGTTGATTTTTGTCTTTCGACGTTTTTTCAGCGAGCCCATGTTTAACAGTGGTTGTTCGGGGGTGGACAGGAGAGATTCTCAGGAGACGATTTTGTTTAGCGGGTATTCGATGATTCCTTCCGCTCCGAGTTCCTTGAGGTCTGGCACGAGGTGTCGGACAGCGGACTCGTCGATGATGGTTTCCACCGCTACCCAGCCTTCTTCAGCAAGGGAGCTGACTGTTGGACGGCGGAGGGAGGGTAGGCGTTCCAATACCTTGGGCAAGGACTTTTCGGGGAGGTTGAGCTTCAACCCGACCTTGTCTCGTGCAGCAAGTGCAGCTTGGATCATTAGGACCATACGCTCCATTTTCTGGCGCTTCCAAGGGTTGGCAAAGGCCTCCTTGGAAGCGAAAAAGTGGGGGAAAGAGACCAGTAACTCGTCAACAATGCGGAGTTTGTTGGCGCGGAGCGATGAGCCAGTTTCGGTCACGTCGACGATGGCGTCCACGAGGTCCGGAACCTTCACCTCGGTTGCTCCCCAGGAAAATTCGATGTCCGCGGTGACTCCCTTGCTCTCCAGATATCGTTTAGTGATTCCTACGGCCTCGGTCGCGATACGTTTTCCCTCAAGATCCTCAACCTTCTTAATCGGAGAGTCCTCAGGAACCACGAGCACCCAGCGAGTCGGTCGTACAGTAGCGCGGGAATAGGGCAGCTCAGCCATATCCTCCAAGTCCGCACCGTTTTCGTAGACCCAGTCATAGCCGGTAATTCCACAATCGAGAAAACCGTCATGAATATAGGATCCAATTTCTTGGGCTCGAATCATGAAGATATCCAGCTCGTCGTCGTCGGAGGATGGCCGTAATCCTCGCGATGAGGAATATACGTGGTAGCCAGCCTTTGCCAGGAGGTGGAGGGTCGGCTCCTGAAGACTGCCTTTGGGCAGTGCTATACGGAGAGTGTTCGCTGGTTCGGCCACGATAGGATCCGGTTGGGGGCGGGGGTTTTACCTGCGAACGGCGGCGAAGCAACGCAAATATGAGCTCTGCGGAACCGAGGAGGCTTTCCTTCGCACCGGCGCCGGGATCTCCGGGCTTGGCCTACACCGCTAGCGGATGGCCTGTGATTGACGGGTATTTGGCCCGACGAGGGCTTAAGAATCAGGCTTGCGACAAGGCCCAACGAACCATGGGAAGGTGCTCAGCACTCACTGAGGCGAGTATTTCGTCCCGAAATGCCTGTTCCTGAGCCTTGTAGCGCTCGATCGTTTGTTCCGTGACAGAGATTTCCCACATGCGGCGTGCGACTTCATCCAAGGGATTCTCAAGGGGTTCTGCCCCGAAGCCTTCGTTTTCAGGGGCTGAACCGCCAATAAGGGTATTTGTGCCCAGCAGGTAGGGAGAGAGTTCGTGAATTTGCCGGTCCCGGAGCTCCACAGTGGCATCTTGGTCCCCTCGGAGCTGCATGAGTTCTGGAAAGAGGGCACGAATCTTCCTGACGAGGGAGCTGAGATTCTCGGAGTCTTCCCCGCTGGAGCCGAGATCGCGTACTGCTCCTGCCAGTTCGTTCTTCACCCGATCCTTCGCGACGTTGAAAGGAACTAACTTCTGGGAGTCAGATGGGGAGTCTGCGGCGGGAAAAGAGCTCATTTTTGATAAATTCTCGGGGTAAATGCTGCGAAGGAAGGCGCCAACGTAGCGGTTTTCGGTCTTACAGGAGCACTTCTAGCGTCAAAAAATTAGTTTGCGAGCTAAATTTTAACATTTTGGTTTAGCCTGATAATATCAAAATGCTTGGATTAAAGGTAAATCAAAGGAGGGCTTCGGGGGGTAGCCCTAAATAAATTTAGCAAAAACTTGCCAAATGGGACTAACTTTAATAAATTTTCCTCGTGAGCGCACCCTCTCAATTTCAGCACCTTGCGGATGATCTATGGCGTTTAAGCCTGTCTGAGCTTCGGGATTTCCAAGGCGTGATTATTAAGATCATGGCTGCGAAAGAGGAGATTGCGGCTGTCTCGGAAACTTCTGCGGAGGAGCGGGATCGTGTGGCGGCGATGGAGCTGAAGGAGATTCGGGACTATCTCCAGAACGAAGATATTGCTCTTTCGGGACCTGAAGCAGTGATTCTTGCGGCCTATTGCAAGCATCAGGAGGGATCCGAACTCCTTGATTCCAAGGGACTAAATATCTTTCTCGACTCCTACGGGCGTAAGCCTGCGAACACATCTACGGTAGTAGAAAAGCTCGGCAAGCGCTCCATGGTAGGGATCGAGGATGACGGGTTGCACTCTCACAAGAAGTTTAAGCTTACGGATATGGGACAGGATGAGGCATGGGAGATACTGCTGCGTCTTAGACGCGGAAGGGACAAGGGTAGGACTCCTCTCACTGCGGTGATTTAGGGGGGGCTCTCCGGGGTAGGTAGATCATCGGGTGTCATCTTACCTGACCCGATACCGACCAGGTTGCCGGCAACGGTCAGGTGAAGACCGCGGATGCGGCGGTATTACGCCTTGCACCCTTCATCGGGTTCCCCAATCCTGCGCCACCCATGAGCAAGGAGATATTGGACGAGACGAGTGGATCTTTGACCCAGGCCGCCAAGGAGGCCCGGGGGCTGGCGATCGATGCGGTGCATGCGTGTTCTTCCGGGCACCTTGGACTCCCTCTGGGATGCGCCGAAATCGGAGCAGTTCTTTTCGGTGAGGCCATGCGGTATAATCCATCGGCTCCCGGCTGGCTTAATCGGGACCGATTCATTCTCTCCGCAGGCCATGGATCGATGTTTCTTTACAGTTGGTTGCACCTTTCCGGATATGATCTTTCGCTTCAAGCGGTGAAGGATTTCCGAAAACTTCACAGCGTTACGCCGGGCCACCCCGAGTATGAGGAAACTCCCGGGGTAGAGGCGACGACTGGGCCCTTGGGTCAGGGCGTAGGAAACGCGGTTGGATATGCTCTGAGCGGAAAGCGAGCCGCAGCTCGATTTAATACGCCCGGGCACACGCTCTTTGACCATCACGTGATCGCTCTTGCAGGAGACGGTTGCATGCAGGAGGGGGTTGCCCGTGAGGCCATTGCGTTTGCGGGTCACAGTGGTTTGGATAACCTCATCCTGATATACGATAGTAATGATGTGACTCTTGACGCGATGGCAGAGGTCACCCAGAGCGAGGATGCTGACTCGTATTTTGCTGCGGTCGGTTGGGATGCGGTCACCGTCGATGGGCATGACATCAGCGCGGTAGGGCAGGCTCTTCAGTCAGCGAAGGAAAATGACAATGGAAAGCCAAAGGTCATTATAGCCAAGACTCTTATCGGAAAGGGCATTCCGGAGGTGGCTGGAACAGCCGCTGGGCATGGAGAGGGAGGAGCCAAGTTTGCGGAAGCGGCCCGCGAGGGCCTCGGTTTACCCGCGGAGACCTTTTACGTTTCTGAGGAGACAAGGAAGTATTTTGCTGACCGGAATAGTGCAATGCAGGATGAATTTTCTGCGTGGGAAAAGACCTACGAAGCGTGGGCTGCTGAAAATCCGAATTTGGCAGCTGAGCTTCAGGATGGAGTTTCCAAGTCCGTTCCTGATGACCTTCTCGACCAGATTCCAGAGTTTGATCCGGACCATAAGGACGCTACGAGGGGCTCAGGCGGCGTGGTAATTAATGCGGTGTCGAAGGCGGTTCCTCAACTAGTGAGTGGATCGGCTGACCTCTACGGTTCGACCAAGAATTACATTAAAGACGATACGGATTTCAGCGCCACCAATCCATCGGGGCGTAATATCTGGTTTGGTATTCGTGAGCACGCGATGGGTGCAATTTGTAATGGGATCGCCTATGATGGACTCTTCCGTGCCAGCGGGGCGACGTTTCTGGTGTTCGCGGATTATCTACGGCCTGCTATCCGGCTAGCAGGCTTGG
>DFWB01000073.1:4925-12744 GCA_002380675.1 Akkermansiaceae bacterium UBA4145 | reverse complement strand
AGCAGAAACTCCCGCAGCAGCACCTCCGGTCCGTCAGGAATCTGGATTTGGTGGTCCGCCGCCATCTGATGATGAAGACGGGCAGGAGCTCACGGAGAAAGTGGTCTTCATCAACCGTTGTGCCAAAGTGGTCAAGGGTGGTAGACGCTTTAGCTTCTCGGCTCTAGTGGTCTCGGGAGATAATGCCGGGAAAGTCGGTTATGGGTTCGGTAAGGCAAACGAGGTTGCTGAATGTATCCGCAAGGCCAGCGACAATTCGAAACGAAATCTCGAGAGTATGACCTTGGCGGGTCACACCATCCCTCACGAGATCACCGCTGAATTTGGCGGTGGCAAAGTACTTCTTAAGCCGGCATCTCCGGGAACGGGAATTATCGCAGGAGGCGGTGTACGCGCCGTTTGCGAAGCGGTAGGCATTAAGGATGTTCTCGGTAAATCTCTTGGTTCAAACAACCACGCTAATGTTGTGAAAGCCACCTTGAAGGCTCTCTCGCTTCTCCGCAACCGCGACGAGGTTATGAGTCTTCGCGGAAAGAAGAAGGCGAAGGCGATTTAAATTCTGACAGAAGTAATAAATGCAAATTTCGGGGAGGAGTGCATGCTCCGCATTTTCCTCAGAGCCCACAGGATAATATCCTGAATACTTGATAAACTCATCGTTCAATACACAGTATGAAACTTCACGATCTCAAACCCAATCCCGGCGCTAAGCATCGTCGTAAACGTCTCGGTAATGGAGAAAGCTCTGGCCTGGGAAAGACCTGTGGACGAGGACACAAAGGACAGAAGTCCAGATCGGGAGGCGGTGTTCGCCCTGGTTTCGAGGGAGGGCAGATGCCGCTCCACCGTCGCCTTCCGAAGCGAGGATTCAATAACGTCCAGTTTCAGGATAAGATCGCTATTGTGAACGTAGGTCAACTCAACAAGAAATTTGAGGATGATGCTACTGTTGATGAAAAAGCGTTACGCGCCGCCGGTCTGGTTTCCGGGCGATGTGATGCAATTAAAATACTCGGGCAGGGTGATCTTGAAAAAAAACTCAAGATCGTTGTTGATGCTGTAAGTGCCTCAGCCCGCGCCAAGGTTGAAAAAGCCGGAGGTTCCGCTGACACCGGTGCTTGATCTCTCCGGAAGAAGTGCTCTTCCGGAATAGATCTTCGACGGAAATCCAAAATTACATTTCTCTAATTCCCAAGACATGATCACGGCATTCGCTAACATCTGGAAGGTTCCCGAGCTTCGGGACCGGATTCTGTTCACGCTTGCCATGGTTGTGATCGTCCGCCTCGGCGTGGCGATCACTCTCCCGGGAGTAGATGCCAGCGTCATTGATCGTTGGCTCGAGTGGAGGGTGGAAAATGATGAAGGTGGTAATGCAATCGGAGTTCTCCTGAACGTGTTTTCCGGAGGCGCGCTCCAGCAGTGCGGGATCTTTGCTCTGGGTATCATGCCGTATATCTCTGCTTCGATTATGATGCAGTTGATGTCGGCTGTGGTGCCAACCTTGGCGAAGCTGCGCCGTGAAGAAGGTGGTCAGCAGAAGATCAATCAATATACGCGATTCATTACTATTGTGATCGCAGTCGTTCAGGGATTTCTTTTGGCGCAGACCCTCCAGAATCCTGAGAATATTCCATACATGGAAGGTATTTCCCAGCATGGGGGCGGAGACTTGGTTCCAGAAGGGGGCGGGGGATTTGTCGGACTTACGGTTCTCACTATTCTTGCAGGCACAATGTTCCTGATGTGGATAGGTGACCAGATCACAGAGCGTGGGATAGGAAATGGAATATCACTGATTATTTCGGTTAATATTATCGCAGCGCTACCAGGAGCACTTGTTCAGGCATTCAACACTTACGTGCAAGGTGCTGATGATAATCCCTTTAAGCCAATGGTTCTTGTTGGATTGTTTGCTCTGCTTCTTGTCATCATAGCAGCGGTAATTGCCATCACTCAGGCGCAGCGTCGAATCGCAATCCAATACGCAAAGCGGGTTCGCGGTAAGCAGCTGACAGGCCAGCAGACCCAGTATCTTCCACTCAAGGTGAACTACTCAGGTGTCATGCCTATCATTTTTGCGAGCGCGATTCTTTCTCTGCCAACGATGTTGCTCAGTTCTATTCCCGCCTTTGGTGATAAGGCATGGGTTGGTTGGCTTACCACCAATCTAAATCCACCGAGTATTCCCTATTTCATCATCTCGGCAGCGATGATCTTTTTCTTCAGTTACTTCTGGGTTGCGACAATGTTCCAGCCGAGCGAGGTTGCAGAAAACCTGAAAAGGAGTGGAGGCTACGTGCCGGGGGTGCGACCCGGAAAACCTACTGCGGACTTTCTTGATTTTACGATGACGAGGTTGACCTTCGCCGGGGCCCTCTTCCTCACCATGATCTACATTCTTCCTATGTTGTTGACTGTGGCTCTTGATTTAAACTTTGTGGTAACCAGTTTCTTTGGGGGGACGAGTTTGCTCATTCTTGTAGGCGTCCTATTGGATATGCTGCGGCAGACTGAAACACATCTCCTGCAGAGGCACTATGATGGGTTTCTACGAAAAGGTAAGATCAAGGGTCGTGGTCGAGTGCAGGGAACCGGTGCTGCTGCTAGCGGAAACGGACTCGTGTATCTCCTGATTTTTGCGGCTGGCCTGATCCTAGTTGCGGTATTTGCGTGGGTGAAAAGCAGGTGATCTTTCCCTTGGTCTTTTGCTAGGTCAGGCGACAGTTCTTATGGGGCCTCCCGCGTCGGGAAAGGGCACTCAGGGGCGGCGTCTGGCAGAAGCGCAGGGCTGTGCCTACCTCAGCACCGGAAGGCAATTGAGGAAGGAAATCGAGGATGATACCCGCCGTGGCCGACTAGCGGAAACATTTCTCGAGAAGGGCCAGTATGTCCCTGACCACCTTGTGGTGGACCTGGTAAACGAATGGCTTGATCAAGCAAGCAGAGGTTGGGTTCTCGATGGCTTTCCGCGCACCGTCTCTCAAGCTGAAGAGCTAGACCGAATCCTTGATCCAGAGGATTCTTCTCTGAGGGCAGTCTTGTTTGATGTTGATTCCGATGAACTTGAGAGGCGCGTGATCGGGAGAAGAGAATGCGGAGAATGCTCCTGGACGGGTAATGTTACTGAAGCATCTGAATCTGGAGGTAAGTGCCCTAGCTGTGGTGGGCAGCTTCAGCGACGTTTTGACGACATTCCTGAGAATTTTCGAAAGCGGCTCAAAGAGTTTCAGGATTTGACATTGCCAGTGGCCTCTTACTATGAGAGCTCCGGCCGCCTCCTGAAAGTGTGTGGAGTTGGCACGCAGGAGCAAGTGTTCGAACGACTCCAAAGTGAGCTGAGTTAACGTTATGGCCAAGCGCATCAAGATGCCGATTAAAACAGAGTCGGAGATCCGCAAAATGCGGGCTGCGGGCGAGGCTGCTAGTGAGGTTTTGCAGGCTAGTGCTGCTTTCATTCAGCCCGGACGGACTACCGCAGAGGTTGATGCCTTTGCCGCGGATCTGATTGCCGAGCGTGGGGGTATACCAACCTTCTTCGGGTATCGAGGGTTTCCAGGCAATATATGTATCTCGATTAACGAGGAGGTAGTCCATGGAATAGGGGGGAGTCGTAGAATCCAACCTGGAGACCTTGTCAGTATTGATATAGGGGTTACCCTTGGAGGGTGGATTGGTGATAATGCGGTAACGGTACCAGTCGGCCCTGTCAGTCCGGAGAGTCATAGATTGCTGGCCGTTACCGAGCAGAGCCTCTTTGAGGCGATCGACCATGCGCGAGAGGGAGTCCGCCTTGCTGACTTGTGTGGGAGCGTGGAAACATATGTCAATCGCCACGGGTTTACCGTGGTGCGCCAGTTAGTGGGTCACGGGGTAGGTAAGGAGCTGCACGAGAAGCCCGAGGTGCCAAACTTCAGGCCCAGTGGTTCTACGCCGAAATTGAAGGCGGGCATGATTCTTGCCATCGAGCCCATGGTGAATGCAGGGGTAGGAGAAGTGGATTGGCTTGATGATGGGTGGACTGTTGTGACTGCCGACCGAAAGCCGTCTGCTCATTTCGAGCACACCGTTCTAGTGACGGATGGAGACCCAGAGATCTTAACGTGGCGTCCCCGAACCGCGCTGCCTGAGCAGCTGGGTGTGACTCTCTAAGGTGAGGATGTCGCTGTAGAGCTGGAAGCAGCAGGAGGGGATGTCCCTGCCTTCTCTTACTTTAGCGACATGATCCAAGTGGATAGGTCGGCGATGTCCTGCGGGCTGAGGGTGTAGGCGAAGCTGGACGGCATTCCCGAGTGCTTAGCGTCGACACGCTTTATGATTTCGTCGGGATTCACAACGATACGTGTTCCGTTGGGCAGGAAGATCTCTACCATTTGTGCCGTTTCTTCCTGAATCATACCGAAAAGTTCGCGGCCGTCCTTCAGTTTGAGTCGGGTCTGCTGAAATCCCTCTACAATGTAGGCATCCGGTTCGAGAATAGACTTGATGACGTATTTGAGATCCTGACGTTTGTGGATCCCAACTAGATCAGGACCAAGCACCACCCCCCTGCCCTGAACCTTGTGGCAGGCAAAGCAGGTGCCTCGGCCGAAAAAGAGCTCTTTTCCGTGTTCAGGATCCGCCTTGGAAAGGACATGAGCTGCGGCCGCGACATTGGTTTTCCGAAGGCCAGTCTTGGTGAGAAAGAGGTGATACATGGAATCGCCACCGCCGCCGCCAATCTTGTTGCCCGGTATTATTACCTCTCCAGCCTCCACGGAACGACGGTAGAGTGGAAAAAATTCCCCATTACTCATGCCTATTGCCATCGCGGTTTTTTCCATGCCATCGACAAGAGTCTCCGGTGGTTTGGCGCGGCCGTCGTAGGCGAGGTAGAGGGTAGCAGGCAAATTGATATTAAAGCGGAGAAATTCTCTCTCCGTATTGCTCTTATCATCATTGTGAGTGCGGATGTGCGTGGCACCTGCCAGAGGGTCTGGAATGTCAGTAAAGGTATAGTTACGATCGGCATAGACAAGGGTGCCCCTCTGCAGAGCGTCAAGCTGCGCACGATAGGATTTCGCCATGCCCTTGCCCTGAATTCCGCGGATGAAGAGGCGATCTTTCCATTCCGAGTCACTGATTTGGTGAAGTGCCAATGTTTCGACTGCGGAAAGGCGGCGCCCCTCCTTGAATACGGCCGCCTTGAGGGTGGCGGTTTCAGTAACTGTGAGTTGCCTCATCATCTCCGGGGATTCTGCAGAGGGCTCAGAGCCATCCATGGTATAGCGAACTGTCCCGGGAGTTGCCGCCGAAAAACCTACTTGCGTGGATGTACGAAAATACTCCTCATCTGTAGTGAGGGTGAGGCTTTTCAATGGATTACCGGGAGAAGAGCCATTGTCACCCAGGAATTCGTCTGCGCGACGCTGTAATTCGCGATCACCTTCCTCCATCAGGCCCAGGGCAGCCATCCGGCGAATACCGGGACGGTCGTCTTTGAGAAGCTCTCGGCGCTTGTCCTCAGGGAGTTGACGCCGCATTACCTGCCAGTTGGTATAGCGAGTTACCCTATCGGTCTCGTCGGCAACGGTATCGAGAATGGCGGGGCTATGTTCGTCCCAGCCAATACGGTCCAGTGAGCCCATCGCTGCCAGACGGATGCGCGGCTCCTCGTTGGCGAGCAGCTTGATAAGTGTTGGAATTGCGTTTGCCGCTAGGTTTTCGCCAAGAATTCGGGTGGCTTGGATTTGGACGTTGAGTCTGTAGCCTTTAGCAGGCGCCTGATTGACTGTCCCAGATGCCGACCATTGATTGCTGGCAAAATCTACGATCTGAGCATGATCTCCACCGAGGGCCTTTTCGATATGACCGGCTGCCCACATGGCCCAAGTTGCCTGAGTCTCATTAAGGTCGCCGGACCGGATAGCTTCCAAGAGGTCGGTCCGAACCACATCACCCCGCCGGACAAGCTCGTCCTGTGCATGAACTCGCCAGACATGGAGGTTGGAGCCTAGATCTTCGAGTAGCTCACCGAAGCTCCATTGACTGATGTCCTTTGCTCGCTTTGCGGTGTCCCACGTTGCACGGGGTATGAGCGGAGATTCTTCGTGGGTAAGGCGAAATACCCGGCCCTGATACTTTGCATTCTCTTCCGGGGTCCACTTTTCTGCTGGAACATACTCGGTGCCGTAGACCGATCCCCAACCGGCGATATACAGGGCGCCATCAGGACCAATCTCGATATCTGTGGGCCGAAAAAGTGAGCGCCCTTTGCCTCCTTTGTAGCCAAGGTCGCCTCCGCGAGTAGCGCCGCCGTCGACAATCTTCCGTTTGGTTTCCGCAGGCACCTGTAAGGCTCCAACCCATTCTGGATTATAGAGGAAGATGCAGTTGTTGGTCCAGTCAGCAATCAGGTAGTGGTTGCGATACCGCGCTGGGAAGTGAGAGGAGCTGTAAAATGCAACTCCCGTCCCTGAACCGCTGACGCTGGGAAATAAATCCGAAGAGGGAGCGATGGCGAGGTGTTTGCCCATCCAGTCAAATTTCCAAGGGTGGCGCATTGAATAGTGGCCGTGACGGATTGGCATGAAAATGCGCTCCCCGGGACGCCCCGGGTCATTGTCAGTGGCGAGCCAGTTAAATCCACTGTCCATGCACATATCCCATGGATTCCGCATGCCACGGGCGAAAAGCTCCAGGTCGTGGCCGCCGGCACGGCAGCGGAAAATTCCACCCTCCATTTCCTGCTTGTTCAGCGGGTGGTAGCTTTTCGGGTAGGTGTCTCTGGTGTAGATCTTTGTCAGCGGGTATTTCGTCACGTCATCCGACGGGATCCCCTGCAGGTCACGAATAGGCTTGGGAGCATTTGGCTTTACCCAAGTATTGCCCATCGTGAAATAGAGCCAGCCATCAGGGCCCCAGTTCAGCCCGTGAACGCTATGGCGGAGGTTATTGAGGCCGGTATAAATAATCTGATATTCGTCTGCGACATCGTCTCCATCGGTATCACGCAGTACGGTCAATTCAGGGGCATTAGCAACCCATAGTTCATTACCCTTCCAAGCCATCGACTGGACGCAGTTCAATCCCTCGGCAAATGTTTTCACCTTGTCGACAACCCCATCATTATCGTCATCGATCAGGATCTTGATATAGTCGGTGGGCGAATCCTCCTTTGGGTGTCGGTATTGTGGGCCAGCTCCAACATAAAGGCGCCCTTTCCTGTCGAAGCACAGCGAGGAGGGATTTATGATATGTGGCTCCCGCACAAAAAAGTTAATTGAAAAGCCTTCCTCAACTGAGGGAAGAGCATTTTTGTCCACCTCGGCCAAAGCAGGGATATTGATGCAGGCCGCGATAAGAAAAACAGAAAGAACAAGGCGGGTGGGTTTCATTACTCAGCAGTCGGGATAGAATACATCGTCATCATTTATATCGGGAATGCCTACGACAAGAACCCGCATTTTCCCTGTTGCCTCATGGACGACACCTGGGGGAATGTGGACCATTGTTCCGGGGAGAACTCTCTGTTCGTTTCCGTCAAGGGTCACTGAGCCTTCTCCTTCGAGAACGTAATAGAGTTCGGTTGCGCGCTTGTGGTAGTGAGCTCTAGCCCCGTCGATATCCACAGTATGTGCCCAGGCAGATACTCCCTTGTCTCCCTTGCTGATCAGTCGATGGCGATGCCCACAGGCACTACGTTCGCGGGGGGCATCATGCTCGTGGCGGAGAACGATGTTTCCCTGTGCTGGGGGAGTAGATTCATCTGCCATAGTCTAGATTGCATGCGCTGAGCAGCCTTCCGTCGATCCCGAAATTGTCAGACAATCGAGTGAAT
>DFWB01000073.1:0-4550 GCA_002380675.1 Akkermansiaceae bacterium UBA4145 | reverse complement strand
AATGCGTGGGTTGCCCGCCCTATCGCTGTGACCGGCGCATGGTAGCTATCCGGTATTTCATGATTGCGTCTGCGATAGCGCCGGCGAGGGTTCGCTGATAGGTTGGGTTCGCAATCAGCCGGGCTTCGTAAGAGTGGCTCATAAAGCCCCCCTCAAGGAGAATAGCAGGATGCTTTACTCCAGTAAGGACGCTGAAACGTGCGCGCCGAATGCCTCGGTCGGGTCTCCCGGTTTTAATGAGGCAGGTGCTGTGAATGGCGGTTGCTAGAGCTATGTTGGCGGAGTCCTGAGTGTTGCCGTTTCTAAGCTGAAAATCATCCTGGCGCAATCCTCTCCCATAGTGGGCGACACCCGCAGGCGAGAGGGTGAAGGTCTCGATTCCCTCGGCGCGTCCGCGCCCACCCGAATTAAAGTGGACGCTGATGAATATCGCATTCTGGAACCGGTTCGCGAGATCTACTCTCTCCTTCAAGGAGAGGTATCGGTCAGAGTTTCGAGTCATCACGACCTTGAAGCGGCGGGCCTCAAGTTGTTGTTTCAAGAGACGGGATACAGCGAGATTATATTTCGCCTCTACTCCGTGGCGATTAACTGCTCCGGGGTCATTGCCGCCGTGACCTGGGTCAATAATGACGGTATCGAAGGGGGTTGCGGTCTTGATGTAGGACGGTCTCAGGACTGGATCCACCAGCTTGCTAAGGTCGATCCGCGAAATCAGATAACGCCCCTTTACTGGGACGACCTTGAAGCTGAACACGAACTTTACATTGTTCATGAACACCTCTTGTCCGCCAATCGTAAAGCGAATTTTGACAGCCTTGTTCTCCAGCTCAAGAAATGACCCTTTAACGGTCAGGGATTGAAATCCGTAGAATTCCTTAATGCTGCGGGCGGTGACATAGTCCTGCCCATTATGACGAACAGTTTCCCATCCTGGGGCGGCATGTGCCGAGGACATGAATTGCCCTCCAAGCAGTATTACAGCGAGGAAAAAAATGATGGTAGGCCGAAAGGCAGATTTCATTGATAAGGATGCCGCGATGGAGGACAGGGGAGGGTATAAATCCAACCGCCTGGTCGACGATGAAAGGTTGGCTTGTTAGCGGGGTCCTCGCAATTAGAAAGCTGCTGGACACCGGAAAGGAGAGGGCTTAGGGATCGCATCATTGTGAATGTAGAGCTGGCTGGGAAATATCGTGCTCGGTGGGGTGAAGGGCCCCTATGGTGGAAGGGAAAACTGTATTATGTTGATATTGAAGGGTGCAGAGTGGTGGAGTTTACTCCCCAATCGGGGGAGGAGAAGTGTTGGCATGTTGGGGAAAGGGTTGGCTCGGTGGTCCCTCGGGATGGCGGAGGTTTTGTGGTTGCGGGAGATTCAGGATTCGGTTTTCTCGATGCCGAGAGCGGGGAGGTCAGGGCAGTTGGAGACCCGGAGGCCCACAAACATGAGAACCGTTTTAATGATGGGAAATGTTCGCCGGATGGGCGCTATTTTGCGGGTACAATCAGTCTCGCGAAACGCAAGGGTGATGCCGGCCTCTATCGATTAGATCCAAACCTCGAAATAGAGCGAATACTCGGAGGGATTACGAATTCCAATGGCCTTGTTTGGACAAAGGATGGGGAGACTCTTTTTTATATCGATACCCCGCGGTTATCAGTGCTGTCCTTCCGTTATGAATCGACGACGGGCTCTCTCTTCGATCAGCGGGAGGCCTTCTCAACTGCGGGGCGGGTGCCCGGGGTGCCAGATGGAATGACAATCGATACTGAAGGGAACCTCTGGATCGCATTTTGTCATGGCGGCTGTGTGGTCTGCTTTGATCAGAGGGGCAATGAGTTAGAGCGGCTCTTTCTTCCATGCCGGGAGGTGACAGCTCCCACCTTTGGTGGAGAAGGCCTCGAGGATCTTTATGTGACGACAGGTCAACCTGCGGACGAGGTTGAGGAAGATGCGGGCCGTTTATTTGTTTTTTCTGGTTTGGGTGCTACTGGAAACCCCGCACATTGCTTCGGGGGTTGAGCCAGAGGCTTGCCCACATGAAATGGTTGCAGTTTCGTGCCCCTTTTTACTGGGGCCGATGTAACAATCCTAAATGATGGGGATCAAAGAGAGGCAGGGGCGGTCCTTAAAGAGCTGATGGAAGCAGTATGACAGTGCCAACTGGAGGTGGGAGCTCACAGGGGTGTTCGGTTGCTCCGAACCTTTCTGGGTGGCTCAATATTTTGGGAAGCGTCGCAGGAAGTGAATAGACGACTGTTCAATTCCCGGCGTCGTTGAAATAGCTTCCGGTGCTTGATACTCCGGGAGTTCGCCCGTTTCCTCCAGCGGCGAAAACTCCCCGGCTTAAGATGTCGCCGCATCAGCTTGATAACCGCGGGCTCGCGAAGGCCCGAGACCTTATAGATTTCTTCGAAGGTAATCCGATCGGCCCAGGCTGCCCATATAATCCAATCAATTGATCCCCGGGATGGCTCTGGGAACGCTTTTCGGGTGGCCGGCCAATTTCCATGCTTCGCCATAATCCAATCTGCCGCACAGTAGTCCAAATAAGCTTATTCGCTAATGGAATCTGGTAGAGTGCTGCACGTTCTTGCGGGAATGTGGCCTCGACGAGAATTGCCTCAGGTCTCCATACAGGCAGATAGGAAACGAAGTGATGGAGGAGGACGGAAACTAAGGGGGGCTCAGGTCAATTTGTATGGATTACCCGAAATCGTACGCGTCCATATCAAAGACCAAGCTAACTTCCTCGGGCAAGGTGGTTGCGGAAAGCACCTGCTGAACATGTCGTGAGAGCACCCGAGGATTGTCTGATCTCATGAGAAGTTGGAAACGAAAAAGGCCATGAGACTTCGGAGTGGGAGCAGGATTTGGAACGCCCAGTTCTATCCCATCCGGTAGATTGGTAGAGAGGCGTTGATGAAGATTCTGGAGTGTGAATTCCGCCAGGCGTTCGTGACTGCATTTGCTCGTGAGCAAGGCCGCGTGAGTAAAAGGAGGAAAATTGAATTGCCGGCGAAAATCGTATTCCTGATCGGCGAAGCCCTCATAATCGTGATGTCTTGCAAATTGCACGGAGGGAGAATGAGGGGTGAAAGTCTGGATGATTACTTCACCCTCCATTTCTCCTCGTCCGGAACGGCCAGCTACCTGAGTAAGCAGCTGGAAGGTTCTTTCTCCAGCCCGGAAGTCGGGTGCATGGAGCGAGAGGTCAGCATTCAAGATGCCTGCGAGGGTGACATTCGGAAAATCCAGTCCCTTTGCGATCATCTGCGTGCCTAGCAGGATGTCGATCTTCCGGGCCCGAAAGTCGCGCAGCGTGTTGCGAAGAGCATTTTTCTTCCGGGCAGTATCGGCATCCAGGCGGGCAAGCCGTGCAGATGGAAACACCTTTTTGAGAACCTCTTCGACTTTCTGGGTTCCATAGCCCTGCAGTAGTATTGATCGATCATGGCACTTGGGGCACGCACGAGGCACGATTGACTGGTAGCCACAAAGGTGGCAGATCAATCTCTCCTCCGTCCGGTGGTAGGTCAAAGGGACAGTGCAATGCTGGCACTCACAGACATGACCACAGCTCGGGCACTGCAGAGATCGGGCAAATCCACGGCGATTGAGAAAGAGAATTACTTGCTGGCCGGCCTCCAGTTTTTTTTCCATGTCAGTCCTGAGACGTTCAGAAAGAATTGCAGGTCCACCTTTCTGTTTCCGGGTCTCGTTGCGCATGTCTACAACCCGAATGAGAGGGAGAGCCTGGCCGTCTGCTCTCTCGGTAAGTCGAACGAGATTGTATTTTCCTGACTGGGCGTTTTGGAACGATTCCAGAGAGGGGGTTGCGGAACCCAGAACGACTTGACATCGCTCAAGGTTTCCCCGGACCACCGCAAGGTCTCGACCCTGATACTTAGGCGGATTTTCCTGCTTGTAGGTGTTTTCGTGTTCCTCGTCCACGATGATCAGTCCGGGTGAGGGGAGAGGGGCAAATACTGCCGACCGGGCGCCAACGACTACCATGGCCTCTCCTTTCCGGATTCGGTGCCACTCGTCGAACCGCTCACCCTGGGATAGATTGGAGTGGAGAACCGCAACTTGATCATGAAGGGCAGAGAACCTTGATTTGAAATGTTGAACGGTCTGGGGCGTTAATGCGATTTCGGGAACTAGGACGAGAACGCTTTTTCCGCGGTCGAGGCAGTATTGTGCTGCTTGGAGGTACACTTCGGTCTTTCCTGATCCGGTAACTCCATGCAGGAGGATCGGTTTGGGGAAATTACTTGTAGCCTCAGGGTCCAAATCGGGATCGAGGAAGGAATCCAGTGAGGCACAGATTTCCTCGTAGGCGTGTCGTTGCCCGAGGTTCAGCTTGTGCGGGGTACTCTCAAGAAAGATATCTCCAGCATCAGGGTCACGTCGGATCTCATGAGGCTGGACAGAAAGGTAGCCTGCATCCTCAAGGGATTTTACGCTGCCTCTTACCGAGGCGCCTCCAAGGTCGTTGAGTGAAATCGGGCCCGATTTCTCCAGCAAGCTCAGGATGGTATGCTGC